>JAYTHQ010000115.1:0-5715 GCA_043732445.1 Bdellovibrionales bacterium
TGATTGCGGGCAGCGCTCTTTTGTTTAAGGCCGACGCCCATCTTCAACACGAATGCCGAACAAGCGTGCTCAATAGCGAAAGAACCATCGCGCAACAGCTCCGAAAGCTGATGGCACTCAACCCGCAAGCGTCAGCTTTACGACTTGAGCGAACTCTCGCCGAAACACAGCTCAAAGCCGCGTTGGCGGCCGCCCAACCAGCCGCGATCGCGGCCGCCGAAGCTTACGTCTCAATTATCAAAGCCCGACAGACACTCATGGCGATTGAACAAAAAAAACTCATCGCTCACGCGCGTCTCGAAACGCTTCAAGCACCACGCCTGAGCCGAACCGCGGTCAAAAATGCCTTGGTCAACGAGGCTCGTGAAAATCGCGTCACCGTACCTGACACTTCATCTCACCTGCGACCTGGCTTCTTCGACATTATCGCTACGCCCAAAAACGATCTTACGCCAAACTACAATCCATCAACGAGCTTTTCGGCCAAACAAACTGTCGACGTCGATGTAAAAATTGAAGTCTGCTCACTCCTACCAGAGTGGCTTCGCAAACTTTTACCAACGCGCGGCCTCACCGTGAACACCCACTGCCAAGCCACAATTGAAAACCAGGAGAATCAATGGACCGAGACACTCAGCGCGGCCAGATGATCATCGAAATGGTCGTGATCGTTTTAATGTTCGTTGGCCTGTTCTTGATGGCCGTCGGCATCTCCGAAAATGGTGATCAGGCGCAATCGCAATTTCGTTTTTCAAAACCTCATTCCATTCACTCCCGGAGATTTTCGCCTTGAAAAATTTTATTTCAAAACTTTTGCCGTCTGATCGTCGTCGACTCTGGATAGCAGCCGGTTTTATTGTCGCCGCCCTCGTGATTTCAATTATCTGGGATCAAAAAATGGCGGCGCGCGAGCCCAGTTCAGAGAAGTCTCAAGCCGAAAGCGTCGAGACCGCAGCGACCTACATCCCCGACGGGTTCGTCTTAGTCCCGATTGAAGTCGCCAATTTTGAATCCCTCGATTCAATTCTTGGCAAGTTCGGTGTGGTCGACCTTTTTGTTGGCTCTGATGATCCGCGCGTCAAACCGCATAAGGTTGCCGAAAGGGTCAAAATTTTGCGGGCGCCCTTAAATCCCAATCATTTTGCCGTCTTGGTTCCAGATTCTGAGTCTCAAAAAATCGTCGCCTACTCGGGAGCACTCACCGTTGTGGTTCAGAACCCGAACAAAGCTGGTCCCACTTTTGTTATGTCAGACAGCACGCAGAGGTCACCGCGGCTTCAAGCGAAGCACTCACGTGTGACCGTGGAGGTTCTTCATGTTGAATAGATTCATCTGTTTTGGTCTGACACTTTTGATGCCGCTTCTCGTGGGTCTCCCTTGTTTCAGTGCCGAGCTTCCGCCAGCGGTGCGAGGTGTCGTTGTCGTTACGCCCGGTCAGAGCCTGACCGAAGCCAAAACCTACGCGACCGCTCACGATAAGCTGCTCTTAAGCGACTATCTTGAAACTACACGCCCAGGCGACGACCACGATCGGCAGCTGAAATCGAAGCTCGAGCGCGCGCAACGCGCATGGCTCGGAGGCGACCGAGAGGCGGCGCGCGCCGAGTTTCGCTCACTCACCGAAATGAGTCTGAAAGCTGACTGGCGAAACGCCGAGCGCGAGGTTCTTCAGGCAGCTGATCTTCGGCTCGCCCAGATGTCTGATTCCGGCACCGAGCGCGAAGGCTGGCTCGAGTCGGCCGCCCGACTTTATGGTGATTTAGCTCCGAACGCTGCGCTCTATCCACCACCGCTCCTGGCCGAATACGAAACCATTCGCAAAAGACTTTTAGCGACGGCCGTTGAAATCGACCTGCGAGATGTTTTCCCTGACTTTAAGTTCGTCATCGTCGACGGTCGCAAGATTGAGCTCGCAAACGAGTACCGGCTCGCAATCATGCCGGGAATTCACCGCCTAACTGCTTATTCAGATTCGCACGAAACGGTCACAGAATTCTTAACAGGATCGCAACTTCGAGTCTTGCGCTTGTCGCCTCCGACATTGACCGAAGGCGTTTGTGAAACTGCAAAAATGCGCACACGAACAGATCTCCCGTCATCGCTGAACGTCGAAATTTATTCGGGCTCCAATTGCCCACATGATATTTCGAATCTTCTGCATTCAAGCCAGTTCATCTCTGATCCGCAGTTAGCGATGAGTGAAGGCGCGAGCGCTCCATCAACGTTATCCAATAAAAGAACGTGGCTCTGGATCATCGGTGGCGCGCTGATTGCGGGCGCTGGCTACGCACTCGCAACTCATCACGACGCTTCGACTGAAGCGGTTCACCGCACTAGTTTTTAAAAAACAAAAGGCGCTTCATTAACTGTCCCGTTTTTGGGGTACAGATCATTACGGCGCCTTTTGTTTTAAATCTCCGTGCGTTCAGCCGTCATCAGCGAGTCCGCGTTGCGCCCGTCGATGAAGGAATGGCCGATGAAGGACCCGTGCTAAAACTCGAGTTTCCTAAAATCGATGAAGGATCGTAAGACGTCTGAGGATACTGGTAGCTCGAAGCACCGTACGTCGACAGGCTCTGCAACTGCATCTGGATCTCAAGCATCTTTTGCTGAAGAGTTGATGCCTGTTGTTGAGTCGCCTGCTGTAAAGCAACTCCCCGTTGCTGCTGCTCATACTGCATTTGCTGCAGCTGCTGTTGATACTGACCGCCGTTAAAGCCACCGCCGTTAAAGCCGCCGCCGTTGAAGCCGCCGCCGTTGAATCCACCGCCGTTGAATCCACCGCCGTTGAAGCCGCCGCCGAAGCCGCCCGCGAACCCGCCGCCGCTGGCGAGACCGCCGTTGCCCCACGGACCGGCTACGCCCCATGGACCTGCGCCGTTGTAGATACCGCCGCCGAGCTGTCCGTAACCGTTTCCACCGTAAGGGTTGCCGAACAATCCAGAGTTCACGCCGCCGATCGTTTGACCGCAACCATAACTGCCGTTCAATGCGCCCGTAATTCCCGAGAACACGCCCAAGCCCGCCTGCAGAGCTTGACCGTTATCTTGGTAAGGCAATGTCTGCCACCCGAGCGATGTCAGTGCGGCGTTGTTTTGTCTCGAGGCCGAGCGGTTTGAACCATTAATCAATGCATAGGCACCGATTCCGCCCGCAAGGCCTAAGCCAGCCGATAAAAGCGATTGTCCGAATGAAGGACCGGCACGACCGCCGCCGCCTCTGCTTGAGTGACGACCCGCCGATGCTTCGAGCTCTTGATCCTCGCGCTCTTTTTCGCGACGATCGCGAGCATTTGGAGTCAGATCTCGGATCTGATCTTTTACATCTTGAAGATCACGCTCGTCTTCGCCGAAGCGTTTACGATTGTCTTCCATGCTTTTCGTTAATTTCAAATAGCGGCTCAAGTTCGATTCGCAGTGAACGTAATCGCGCGCTGCCGACGGGTCAGACAAGTAGCCTGGCGTACGACAAATCACTGGATTCAATTGACCGTGATCTCGACACGCGCTCAACCATGAACGACGCTTGTAGGGCTCTTCATTCGGATTGCAGTTATTGATTGGATTATCGCCCGAAGCGCTTGTTGCCCCAGCTTCGAAGTCACGTTTAGAAGCCCAGCCGCTTTGCGGAGCAGAGGCGCCCGAATCGACCGCCGGAGCTGTCGGGTTCGGACCAGTTCGGCCCGTTTCAGATGTGCCACCGAATGATGTGCGCGTGCGGCCGGCTTCTGCGCCAGCTGGCCCACGACCTTCAGATGCCGGCATGCGCCCGTTGCTAGGAGCATCGTTCAACGAAAGTTTCCACTTACCGTGGGAATTACAGTACGCATTCGCGTCTTCGTCCGACTTCAGTAATTTGCCCGCCTCAGTGCGATTCCGGCTGCGAGGATTTACGCTCGATCGCTTCATCTCTTTTAAGCAAAGATTAACTTCGTCTCTAGAATACAAACTCGTATCAGATTTCGGAGCGGTTGGCGTGGTGGGCGGCGCTCGTTTCAAAGGCGGAGCAACAGTCACCACAGGTGGAGGTGCCGAAGCCGCCTTCGTTTTCGAAGCATCTGTTTGCGCGGTATTCAGTTTCGGCCCGACTTCAACTTTTTGTGGTGGAGCTGGAGGAGCAGTTTGTACGCGCGGCGCCGGAGCCGGCGCAGTCTGGCTCGGATCGACATTTCCGCCGCCGTCTTTTCCACCTTTGCCGCCTTGGCTCGGATCGATGCTCCCGTCATTACCGCCTTGAGTCGGCCCATACGGCGGAGCAGGCGTCGGATCGGTGCCGCACACGCGGCAATTTTTCTGCTGATCCATGTGCAGCTGGAAAACTTGCAACCAATCGGGATCAAACGTCTTGCCGAGCTCGTCGAAGATTTTATCTCTTTCGCGATCATCGGCTTTATAATCTTTGTTGAGATCGCGCATTTCGGATTGAAGTGCTCGTTTTTGTTCGATCAATTCCGCTTTGTCGTCGTCTTCGCTGACGGCGCCGCTGGCAGGTCCGTTCGCGTAACCGCACGGGGCTGAGCCGCCGTAAAGTCCATAACCGTACTGCTGGCTCTGCGCCAGCGACGTAAAGGTGAAACAGGCCGCGACCGTTCCGATCGCTACGACTTTAAACTTCATGACCTAACTCCTCGTCATCGAACCGCGGTATAAACACATCCGGTATTCACTTTGCGATTCGCACAAATCCATTTGCTAATTCGACACTTTAGACCCGCGACTTAATCTAGACCCGAGCGATCTCGCCTTAAGTCTGCGGCCTACAGAGCAGAATCCATCGCGCCGTCCGCTTTAGCTGTGACGAAAGTCGAGTTCTGCTCGACGTCTTCGTCTCAACTTTCGCCGCCCGACCCGACCACAAACCCAATCCAACTGCGCAGCCGCCGTTGGCATCCGTGCATTTCTCGAGCGAAACGCACCAGCGTCTCGCGAGAGAATTTGATTTGCGTTGGTTCCTTCTAAAATCCTACACTAACGAAATCCATGAAGCCAGAATCTAAGCACTCCATTCTTTGCGTCGATGACGAGGCCGACAACGTTGATGCCCTCGAGCGCCTTTTCCGGCGAAAGCTTCAGGTCTTCAAAGCGACGTCCGCGGCTCAGGGCCTTGAGCTCCTGGCCAAACATCCTGTCACGGTGATCATCAGCGATCAGCGAATGCCGCAGATGACGGGCGTCGAATTTTTACAAGAGAGTTTAAAGACCCATCCGAATGCGATTCGCATTTTACTCACCGGCTACACTGACATTGATTCGGTGATCGCCGCGATCAACTCCGGGCAGATTTATCGTTACGTCACGAAACCCTGGGACCCTGTCGATCTCGCAAACGCGGTCGACAGAGCGATCGAACGCTACGAAATCGGCGAAGAGTTGGTTGAGAAAAACCGCGCTTTGCAACTGGCGCTCGAAGAGCTGCAAACGCTCGATCAGGCGAAAAATCAGTTTATGGTGCTCGTGAACCATGAGCTCAAAACACCGCTGACCTCGATCATGAGTTTTACGGACCTTCTGGGTGAATCGCGACTCGATCAGGATCAATCAAAAATGCTGACGCGAATTAAATCAGCCGCTGTTCGCTTGCAAGAAATGATCGGTGACGCGCTGGAATTCGTTTCGGCCGAGACGTCGCAAACACGCATCGATTTAAAGCCGCTGGCGGCTTCGCACATTTTTGGCGCCTCATCGCTCCCTGAAGCGATTGCCGCGGCCGCGACTG
>JAYTHQ010000116.1:0-5707 GCA_043732445.1 Bdellovibrionales bacterium
AAGATGTTAGGCCTCACCGGGCGCCGGCAAGCGACTTGCGGGCTTGTCTAACGTTTCGTCTTCAAGTCCTACGGCGGCGCGGACTTTACCTAAGCTCCAGCGGCGATAGCGCTCCAAATACGAGAACGCGGCCGGGACCACTAGGAGCGTTAAAAGTGTCGAACTGATTAATCCACCGATGACCGCAACTCCCATCGCAGTTCGCTGCTTAGAAGCTTCGTTCAGACCGATCGCGATTGGCAGCATGCCGGCAATGAGCGCAAGCGTTGTCATCAGGATCGGTCGCAACCGAACGCGACCCGCTTCGACGACGGCTTCGCGCATCTCTTTGCCTTCTTTGAGCAGTTGATTCGTGTAATCGACCAGAAGAATCGAATTCTTTGTGGCAACGCCTAAGAGCATCACGCAGCCGATCATCGAGAATATATTTAACGATTCGTGGCCGATGAGAAGAGCGAAGAAAGCACCGCATGCCGCGAGCGGCAGGACCAGTAAGATTGTGAACGGAGTGACGAACGATTCATATAAGCTCGCTAGAACAAGATAGATGAACAGAATACCAAGGCTCATGGCGATCGTGATGCTCGCGATTAACTCCTGAAAGTTTTCGGCCTGACCGACAAACCTGTAAGTCAAACCTGGCGGCAGCTTGTTTTCGCCAGTCGTTAGACGCTGATTAATTTCGGTAATAATTGCCTGCATACCGGGGCCATTCGTATTGATGTCGGCTTCGATCTTGATGTATCGCGAACGATCTTGGCGCGTGATGCTCGCGGGCCCAACTGTTTGGACAGGCTGAGCGACATCGCGAAGTCGAACCATCGTTTGGTTCACGTTTGGAATGTAAACCTCGTTAAAGGCAGCTTTCAAATCTCGTTGATCTGGCTGCATACGCACGCGAATGTCGTATTCCTCGCCGTGTTCGCGAAAGACCGCCGCGCGGGCACCTTCAATTTGTGTTCGAAGTTCATTCCCCATTGTTGTCGTCGCGATTCCGAGCCGCTCTGATTTTGCTTTATCAGGAACGATCTGTAGTTCAGGCTTGCCCGGGCGGTAAGAGATATCGACATCGAGAAGAGCGGGGTTGGTTTTTAGCCAATCGAAAATCTTTTTTGACTCAACTTCGAGAACGCTCATATCGCTACCATTGATGTTCAGCGTGAATTGTCGCTGACCACCGCCGACAGCGTCGAAATCTTTAATGATCGGAAGGTATTGGACAAACGGCTTCATTTGTTCACGAACACGCGCTTTGAACTGCGTTGTTGATAAATTCTTACGCTGATCAAAGGGAACCATCGTAACAAAGAAGCTCGCCTTGTTCGACTGCAAAGTCTGCGTATCGCCGACAGTTAGGACCGTCTGAACGATCTCTTTATTTTTTCGTAAGACCTGATCGACTTGCGCCGCGATTTCGCTCATGCCGGCGATGCTCGTGCCTGGGGCCGCATCGAGCGTGACCTGAAACTCACCGGTATCCGAAGCCGGAAGGAAGGTGGCCGGAACGTACTTCACGGCAACGATGCTGGCCGCAAAAATCAGGAGCGCTCCACCAATCACAAGTGCAGGGTTGAGCGAGTTTTTCGTCACCCAGCGGAGGATCGCAGCGTAGCCGTTTTCAAGCCATGTTTGAAAACGATCGAAACCCTTTAAGACACGACCCATCGTCGCTTGCCAAAAGCGACCAATCAAAAATTTCGATGGGCCAGCCGAGTGGCCATGCGCTCCGGCGAAATACGCCGATAGCATCGGTGCCATCGTGACGGCGTCAAAAAGCGAGATTACCATCGCGAAACAAACGGTCAGCGCAAACTCTTTAAAGAACTGTCCGACAATGCCTGAGAGAAATCCAACAGGACCGAAAACCGCAATGATAGCTCCGGTTGTTGCAATGACGGCGAGCAAAACCTCTTTTGTTCCGTCACTGGCTGCCTGGATTGATGACTTACCCATCTCGGCATGCCGATAAATATTTTCTCGAACAACAATCGCGTCGTCTATTAAAAGCCCAACCGCCAATGACATCGCCAACAACGACATTAAATTGATTGAAAATCCGGCGAGCGACATGAGAAAGAAGGCGCCAAGAAGCGAGTTCGGCAGCGCGAGACCCGTGATGAAAGTGGAGCGACCGCTGCCCAAGAAGAAGTAAACAACTAAAATCGTCAGCACAATCCCGATCAAGATTGATTCTTCAACGTCAGCGACGTTGGCGCGAATCGGCTTGGCTCCGTCGCGAACGACTGAAATTCGCCCGTCAATTTTTTTGGCATCAAATTCTTTATTGATGAATTCGATGCGCTTCTTGATAGCATCGGCGACGGCAATCGTATTTGCGCCCGACTGTCTGTAGACCTGCAAGAAGACCGAGGTCTTACCATTGACAAAACCGCGAGAGGCTTCGTCTTTGACGCTGTCGACGGTCTTGGCGACGTCGCTGACCTTGATCGGAACATCGTTCCCGAAAAAGCTAACGATGACCGAATTGATATCGGTCACGGCTCGAAACTGACCCAGCGTGCGGAAAGAAAGTTCGGTGGCTTCTTGATCGACTTTCCCGGCGGGTACGTTTTGGCCAGCTGCCGCGATTCGTTGCGCGATGCCCGAGGCCGACAATTCGTATTGCTTTAATTTTTTGCGATCGAGATCCACGTGGATTTCGCGCTCGCGGCCCCCAATGACTTGAACCAAGCCGACTTGATTGACTTGCTCAAGTCTTGGCCGAACCGATTTATCTGCCAATTCAAAAATCTGCGCGGGCGGCAGATCAGAGACCAGTGCGATCGTCACTACGGGTTGATCGGCAGGATCGATTCGGCGGATCACCGGCTCGCTGATATCTTGAGGAAGAATCCGTTTGGCTGTCGAGACGCGCGCACGAACCTGTTGCTCAGCATCTTTAATATCGGTGCCTAAAGTAAATTCGGCAACAACAGTGCTAATCCCATCGGTGTTCGTTGAGCTCAGTGTCTTTATACCCGCCACCGTACTTATCTGATCTTCGAGCGGCCGAGAGACGAGCGTCTCGACCTCTTCGGGGCCGGCTCCGTTCCAAGGCGTCTGCACGAGAACCACCGGAAAGGTCACGTTAGGGAAAAGATCGACCGACATTTTTGAGAGCGAGAGTCCGCCTACCGCGATGAGAACGACGACGAGTGAAGTGACGAAGACCGGTCGCTTGATGGCTAAATCGGCTAAGTTCACTGGTCACCTCCGAAAGTTTTTAACTGGGCATAGGCATTTAAAACGTCTGCCTGGAGCCGGATGCGCGCTAGCTGCGAAGCCGCAAAATCACCTTCAAACAACAAAACTTGATAAAGCGTCGTGCGCCCCCGGTCGTGGCGCTGACGTTCGTAATCGACTTTTTCGCGCTGAACTTTTTCAAGGTCGGCGGCCATATGGTATCTGCCAATGGCGTCAGTAAAGAGAGTTGTGAGGTCATGCCACAGACGCTCTTGCTCAAAAACGCGACGCTGATAAAGGATATCGGCGGCTAATGCCTCTTTGCGGTAACCCGAGCGGTCGTTGGCGACAGCCGCAAAATCAAGCGGCACATTTAACGAAACGCCAACGCCGTAGTTCGGATGACTTGTGCCGACAGATTGGGTCACCGCATCCCCTGTAAGGGGGTCACGCCCGTTTAAGCCGATCGTACCCGTTAAATTTACGGTTGGAGAATTTCGCTCGGCCCCGAGACGAGCGTTTGCTTCGGCCAAACGTTTTTGTGCCTCAGACGCTTTGACGTCGTCGCGAAATTGAACGCGAGACGGAACTCGCAATCGCTCCATCGTCGCCGGATCAAATGACGTGAGATGTTCGGAAACAACATCAGAGTCGTTGCCGCGTGCGGTATTAAAGTATCGCGTTGCGGATTTTTCGCCGTCAATGGCAGTTTGCAAATCCAGCTGGCGAGCGAGAAGGGCGGCGTTTGCCTGCAGTAAATCTGATCGATCAGTTAAAGCCAGACGTTGACGATTGGCACTCCACTTTTGTGAACGCTCGGTGAGTCCAAAAACTTCTTTTGCTGCCGCGACTTGCTCGCGCGCAAGCGCCAGGCGCCAGTAAGCCGTTTCCGCATCGGCTAAAATCTGCGTTTGCAAATAGCTTTGCGCATAGCGCGTAGTCGCCGCTGCAGCTTCAAGTTGCAACTGGGTCGCGCGAATTTCCTCGCCGAACCAATTTCGCCATAACGACTGCGTTAAACTTAAAACGGGACCAGCCGTGGTTGCCGACGGAGTTCCGTAGTTCGGCGGGAGCAAGGCGTTGGTCGAAACGGTGATCAAGTTATACGTCAAAGCCGCTTGCAAACCGAAGCTCGTGGTTTCTAGAAGTCCGAGCGAGTAAGCAGTGGCGGTGTTGTCGTCGCCCTGACCCAGCGTTTGCGCTTTCGAGCGCGTGTAGTTCGCACTCCCGATGAGACTCGGGCGGGTCAGTAGCTCAAACTCGTCCGCGCGCTCGTTAGCACCTTCGGATGTCAGTTGGGCGCTGGTAAAGGACTGACTCCCTTTGCGGACTTGCGAGAGGTAATCGCCAAGTGAAAGCACCGGCGCCTGTTTGATCTGCGCGACTGCCGAAATCGTCACCAAACACAGCATTAAGAAAACTTGAGTTGCTCTCACTTCTTCACTCCTAGGCCGTCAAAAAAGAATCTACAAACTTGATTTTTTATTTTAACCCTGTGGGCGGGTTCTTGAATCGAGAAGCCAAATTCTCTTTTTGCTATCTCATCTTTTCGCATCATGCTCATAAGGCCTCCAAAAAAAAGGCTCGCCGAGATATGGGGGTCGAAATCACTCCGCAAGAAACCTTTGCTCTGGCCACTCCGGATGAAGCCGACAAAAGTCGTAAACACCTTCAAAAACGTGCTCTCGAAAACATCTCGCGCCACCGGAAAACCCATATCGGCCTCGCGATGCACGATCGCGCAGAGATCGGGCTCTTCTTCAAACCACATCGCCATATCATCGATGAACAGCCCGAGACGAAGATTTGCCTCTTCGCGCGTCAGCGGAGTTTGGAGTAAGCGCTGAGTCGCCGCTAATCGGTTTTTACCAAACTGCTCCAGGCCAGTTTTGTAGAGACCCTCTTTACCACCAAAGTGATAACTGATGAGACTCACGTTTGTGCCGGCACGATCTGAAATGTCTTTCACGCTCGTTCCGTCGAAGCCTTTTTTCGCAAAAAGCACGATTGCGGCACGAAGGAGCAATTCACGCGTCTTTTCCGAGTCGGCTTGGCTCGGTCGGCCAACTTTCACTTTCGGGCGCGCTTTTGATTTGATCGGGGATTTACGGCTCATAGATTTCACAAACTAACTCATCGGCTGAACGAAAAGTTAATTAAATGACCATTTAATATTGTCAAATGCGACAGTGATTTGTCTAAACAGGTGTTTCAATGCGCGACGAGGGACCTACGTCTGAGACTCAGGCCGAAGTAACTTTATTTCGACCAGTTCGCTTTGAGGTGTAAAGGGCGGCATCGGCTTTACTGAACAACTCTTCCCAGGTGGACATTTGCGGCTCAATCGACGTCACGCCGACGGAGATCGTGATTGAAAGTTGAGTTCCCTGAAAGTTGAACGTGTGGCCTTCGATCGTCGTGCGAAATCGTTCGCCGATCTCGGTGCCTTGAACTAAATTTGAACCAAACAAAACCACGACAAATTCTTCGCCGCCGTAGCGGGCAAAGAAATCGTCGAGTCGAA
>JAYTHQ010000117.1:0-1629 GCA_043732445.1 Bdellovibrionales bacterium
CAAAACTTACGACGCAGCCGTTACCAAACTTCAAGCCTGTGAAGGCGACAAGCCCGTCGACGAAGACGCCACAATCGAAAACCCCGCTGATGACAAAAAGCGAAAGACGGCGGCGCCAGCCAAGCCCGCTGCGCCAGTTAGTCCGATAAAAGCTAAGGGCGCTAAATAGCCGAAGCGTACCCAAGGTCCAGTTTGGTTCGGTGCGGCTCGGTAAATGCCTCTAGAATCATGGCGATAGCTTGTGCCTCGCCTGCGAGCCGAGCTAAGATGAGAGCTCTATTTATATAGCGCTGCATCTTGGCCGCAGGCGGCCTGAGGTTTCATGAAGCTCGCTCGCATTGCTGCTGTCATTTTCGGTTTGATTTTTTTGGCTATCGCAGTTGGTTCAGCGGGGGCGATGTCGCTCTCGGCGGGCTTGCCGCAAATTATTAAAGTCGACGATTACAAACCGTTGATGGTGACCGAAGTGTACGCGCGAGGCGGTGAAAAGATCGGCGAGTTCTACCGCGAAAAAAGAAATCTCGTTGCGTACGATAAAATTCCAATAAAACTTGTGAACGCCTTTGTCGCCGCCGAAGACGACACGTTCTTTCAACATCACGGCATCAACTACGTCGCGATTCTTCGCGCGTTTGTCGTGAATCTCACGACGGGCGAAAAAAAGCAGGGCGCATCGACGATTACTCAACAGGTCGCAAAGACACTTCTCTTACAAAACAACGAGAAAACCTACACCCGTAGGATCAAAGAAATTCTGCTCGCCCAAAAGATGGAAGAGAATCTCTCGAAACAAGACATCTTGTACCTTTATCTAAACCAAATTTATTTTGGCGAAGGTGCCTACGGCGTCGCCTCGGCCGCCGACACTTACTTTCACAAGACGCTTGATAAATTAACTCTCGCGGAAATGGCGATTCTCGCAGGACTTCCGAAAGCACCAAGCGATTACTCCCCGACCGAGAACCCGCAAAAAGCAAAGCAGCGGCAGAAATATGTTTTGCTCAGACTTCACGAACTGAAACAAATCACCGACGACGAATATAAAAAAGCCACCGACGAATCGATCACGGTCTTCAAGAGCCGCGAATCAAAACAAGTGGCACCTTACTTCATCGAAACCTTGCGACAAATGCTCGTACCGATCGTTGGCGAAAAAGCTCTTCTCGATGAAGGGTTAAAAGTCTACACCGGCATCGACTACAAAGATCAGATTGCTGCGAATGAGTCCGTGCAGGTGGGCTTACGACAACTCGATAAACGCGAAGGCTACCGTGGCCCACTGAAAAATATCTCTGTGGCGGCCGATCAAGATAAATATCTCGTCGCTTCAAGAAAAAATCTTCGCTCCGACACGGCCGCATCACACGTCATTCGCGCCGACGGAAACTTCGAGCCCGACAAGGCGCTCGAGATTTATCACAAGAAAGATGCCAAGGGCCAAATCCTCGCGAACATTCCGCCGTACATCGACAAGAATCAAATCGTTGAAGGCCTCGTCACGAAAGTCGACGATGCCCAAGGGCTTGTCACTGTTCGCTTTGCCGATGGGCAGGGCCTCATCGATATCGTCGACATGTCGTGGGCGCGCAAGGCCGACACGACCGTAAACACCAAGAATGCACCAAAAAT
>JAYTHQ010000118.1:0-1612 GCA_043732445.1 Bdellovibrionales bacterium
CCATGGCAATATGTTCCGGAATTCCGTCGGCATCGGCTTGCGCAAGCCAAGCCAAAAATCCATCGATCGGGTCCTGCGGGAGCTGGAGGTCGTGATCCATGCCGTAAGATTCCCCACATCCGCCTTGAACTCAAAGCTTTTCAGGCGTTAATTCCAACTATGCCTGATGAATTTGATCTAATCGACATCATCGAGAAAACGCTCTCGCCACCGAGTTCAAAAATAATGAAGGGCATCGGCGATGACGCCGCCGTCATCGCGCCAAACCTACTTTTGTGCTCAGACTGCATGGTCGAAGGCGTTCACTTCGATCTGAAACTGACGCGCGCCGAAGATGTCGGCTACAAAGCCGTAGCGGCATGTTTAAGTGACATCGCGGCCATGAACGGAAAGCCAACGGCAGTTGTCATTTCGCTTGCGCTTCCTAACGCGAACACAAAATTCGTCACCGCGTTTTACAAAGGCGTTGAAAAACTTCGCTCGCAGTTTAAGTTCGACGTGGTCGGCGGTGATCTGTCGCGCTCGCCCGGTCCGATTTTCGTCGATGTCGCGGCAACCGGCTATTCTGAAAAGCCGATCTATCGCTCGGGCGCAAACGTCGGCGACCGAGTTGCCGTGAGTGGCCACATAGGCACGAGTGCCGCCGGTCTTTACGCGATGAAGAACTGGGCGACCTTAAGAGAGATTTCGGGCGCGCTGATGCAGGCGCACCAGTTGCCGAAACCTCGCTTTGATCTCGACGCTAGCCAAGCCACCTCGCTAATCGATGTCAGCGATGGCCTCGCCAGCGAAGCTCACCATCTGGCGAAAGCCTCTGGCATCGACATCGAAATCGATGAAGCGAATCTGCCGCTCCACGAACGCGCGCTCGCGTTTGCAAAAAGATGCGGACAATCTGCTCTTGATTGGGCGCTTTACGGCGGCGAGGACTACGAACTTCTCGCAACGTTTGCGCCCAACTCCCAAATTCCCGCGGGCTTCACGGTGATTGGCCGCGTGCTCCCGCGCCAAATTTTAGCACAACCGGCCGTGACATTGGTCAAGTCCAGCGGCGAGCGCGTTCCGCTTCAATCACGAGGCTTCAACCACTTCGCTTAGAGACGCTAGACCTCTCGCTGAAAACTCGACTGAATTTGCTCGAGCCATCTGCTGCCGCTACCGAAAACCGCCGAAGAGACAGACAGGAGATGCGCATGTCGGCAGCCCGCCATTATCTTTCTCGTTCGCCAAGGTATGTTTTCCGAACAGAAGACAGCTGCCTTGTTCGTTTTGCCGCGATGGAAACGAAGGGCACCTCTGCGCGCGCGATAATTCGAGATCTTTCTGAGTCAGGATTATCGTTCACGCTTCCCATCACCGAAGACATCCTGACACTGCCCGAAGAAGGCTCGCCCCTGAAGGTCGAATTCCCAATCCCGGGTCGAACGACGATCGCCTGTTTTGCAACCGTGACACGTGTTGAACAGCGAACCGAATGGGTGCCCGAATGGGGCGACCGCGGTTTTCATTTAATCGCGCTTCAATTTCGTCACCTACCAACGCTTCATCTGCGCGCCATCCAAAAGGGCCTTCAAGGCCGCGTTCACGATGAACAAGACTTTAATTTCCAGAG
>JAYTHQ010000119.1:0-5645 GCA_043732445.1 Bdellovibrionales bacterium
TGATAGGTCGGCTCCGGAAATTCAATTAAATGTTCGGATTTTTTTAAGAGATCGACGATCCGCAACTGCGGTAAGCCGTTTTCACGTTCGTGAATCACCCAGAAATTTTTGAATAGATCGATGCCGAGAATTTGTAACGTCGCCGAGCCGGCTTTGATCTCTTGCCAATTCGAGACACCCGGTGTGCCGACGGGCGCCGTCACCAAGCGAAAGTTCTGTACGGTATCATTCGTCACGATTAAAAACTGATCGCCGTGGTGATCGACCGAATAAATCACCCCACGCTGTCTTGGCTCGACAACTTTGAAATCGGCAAAAGGCGTGTGCGCGGGCAAATAGTGAACCTCGGACGTGACTTTGCCGTGCAATTCTAAAAACAAATACTTGGCACTTCGCGACTTCGAGAGGCTAACGAAAATCTGCGGGTCACTTTCCTTGTAGATGACGACGTCATTTTTAGACGGTTGACCTAAAACGTGTCTCGCGACTCGATCAGGACGATCGTTCGCGTCTCGCAACGTGTAAAAGACGACTCGCTCATGCTCCGCACCGGTTTCGGCCCACTCCAGTGAGACATCGGCATCAACGATCACTTCTGGCGAATGGGCCCCGGTTTTTAAGTTCTTGAAATGAATTTTATGTCGTTCGGATCCGTCGTTATCAACGCCGTAAGCCAGCCACTCGTGGTCGGGACTTGGTTCAACGGAATCAACGCTTAAATAGTCTTTTCCTTCGGCTAATCTGTTTTCGTCGAGAATTATTTCTTCGGGCGCATCGAGAGATTTAAGTTTTCGGCAGTGGAGCGAGTACTGTTGCCCCGACTCAATCCGTGAGTAGTAATACCAGTCGCCGTCTTTGACCGGTACGCCCGCATCATCTTCGGGAATGCGGCCTTTCATTTCTTCGAAGAGCGATTCCATCAACGGTTGATGTTGGGCCAAGTAAGATTCGGTATAGCTGTTCTCGTCATTGAGCAGTTTGAGAACCTCTGGATTTTCTTTTTCACGCAGCCAAAAATAGTCGTCGGTGCGCACGTCGCCATGCAGCTCGAAAATTTGCGGCTTTTTTGTGGCGATTGGGGCTGGCAGTGTAGGTTTCTTCATCTTTTAAGAGTACGATCTTGTTCGTTGTCATTCAAAACATTCCGTTGCTCAATTGAGTGAACTCAAATGGGCAGAGCACGGAGGTTTTAAATGAAAACACTGGGAAGAAGTCTCTTGGAGTTAGCCCTTGGTTTCGCGTTCGCGAGCCAAGCTTCAGCAGCAGGCTACGAAAAATCGATCATGTGGGGCGGTCGTACGGGATCTGTGGCCGGGATTTCGACGTCTTACATCATGGGTGCCGACGCACTTTATTTTAATCCTGCAGGCCTCGTGAGGGACGCGTCAGGGCACGACCTTTCGTTTAACATTTCCCCTGTCTTGTCGAGCTTCAGCGGACCTTACAATAATAATAACGATACGCCCACTTCGAGCACGAACTTCTCGACTCCACTCAGTCTCATTTATTCGAATACTTTAAATGATAAATGGGCGTTTGGCGTCGGTGGATTTATTTCTGGCGGCTCCAAAGTCACTTACGACAACATCGATTTTCCAGGCTTGAGCGGAACTCCGAGTACAAAAACCGATCTTCAAATCGCGGAGCTTTCGGTGGGCGTCGGTTACAAGGTGAACGAGCAATTCAAAGTCGGAGCTGCGTACCGTTACACGATGGCGCGCGCAAGCTTCGCTTTTTTCAACCGTGCTTACACGACGTCGGTAGGTCCTCTCGGGCCCGCCGGTACCTTTATCGGTGTCGTCAACGCCAGCCTTGATGATTTGAAAGATCAAGAATCTGGTTTTAAATTGGGCGCTCAATACGCTCTGAGCGAGCGGAGTCACTTCGGTCTGGTTTATCGATCCGAAGTCGACTTCGATGCCTCCGGAACCGTCAGCGGCAACTTTTATAAAAGCGCCGCGATCGGACCAATTTCGAATGGCTCGATTGCAGGCTCGAGCGCTACGGCGCACACGGTTTTTCCGCAAGCCATCACTTTGGGCGGCGACCATGCATTCAATGATCTCTGGAAAGGTCTCGCCGAAGTCGCCTGGACAAATTATGCGCGCGTTCAACAGATCACGACAAACTTGTCGACGACTGCAAGCTACGGTCTCGGAACTCTTCCCATTCAAGATCCGAAGATCACGCAAAACTGGAAAGACCAGTGGAACTTTCGTTTGGGCGGTGAATACGTCGGTTGGTCATGGCCACTTCGCTTTGGTTACGGCCTCACAACTCAAGTCACCGATAGCGACTGGGCACGCCCAACATTCACACCGCCGGGTTTATCGCACACGCTCACTCTCGGTAGCGGTCACACCTTTGAATTAGGTGGCGAAAAACTCGACTTCAACGGCGCCGGCGAATACACCTTTGTTTCTGGCGACGGAAACGGGCACCCGGCAGGCGATAATGCCGCTTCAGCAAATACCGACATCCGCGCCGGAACGCAGAAGACGTCGTCGGTCGCGGCCCACCTCGGTCTCGCCTACAACTTCTAGGTGCGGTTAGCAGCTTAAAGATCTTGAAGCTGTTACCTTTTGTGGGCGATGGGCCTTGAAGTCCGTTTTGTTTTTTGGAATGTTACGGTCATGAATTTCCGACCTATTTTGCCATGGCTGGCCTTAGCGCTTCTGTCGCTCGTTTTTTTTGCGCAATCAGGTTGTTCTGAAGCGGCCGGCTCGGGCGTGAACGTTGCGATACCGCGTGTTTTGATCAACTGCACGACTGCAAACTGCATGACTAATGCAACAGCGCCGCGCATGAACGTCATCATCACGAGTTCAGGATGTACGTCGCCTTTTTTTGGTGCTGTCGTTTCGACCTCAACGAGAGCCATTAACTGTAACGGCACGCTCGGCTGTCAGGGAGAGTTTTCGGGTTGGGTAGATAAGTCGGGGTCTTTAGCTTCAACATTGCCGGCAGGCACGTACTCCATTTGCGGATGCATCGATTACCAAGCCAGTTCAACGCCGTTTGTAAAATGCGATTCGAGCGGATCGAAGGATAACGTTTCGATCTCAAGCGGCACGGGACTTCAAAGTATCAGTAGCTGGCACGACTAAAAGAAAGAACATCTGAGATGATACGTAGAGCCGTGGCAAGTGCTAAGAGATCGACCGACTTTGTTTCAAGACTCGGAAGTTACGCCGTTGAAACAAGCCTGCGGTCAGCGTTTATGAAATCCGATAAAGAGAAACGTCGTTACCTGGTTGAAAAAGTTCATCGCGCAGCGGGCGCGGCCATGAAGAGTTTGGGGTTTGAGATTACGGCGGTCGGATATGACCCCGTCGCCCACGACGTCGGTAATTTCCTAATCGTCGCTAATCATCTTTCCTATCTCGATCCGTTCATGATGGCGGCGATTTTACCAACGTTATTCGTGACCTCTGTCGACATGGGAGAAACCGCTGGGCTCGGGCACGTCTGTAAAATTGCAGGCTGCATTTTTGTCGAGAGGCGAAATCGAACGACAATCGAAAAAGACATCGCGCAGATGACCGACGCACTCAAGGAAGGGCTCAACGTTACGATTTTTCCAGAGGGAACAAGCTCCGACGGCTCCGACGTCTTGCCGTTTAAAAAGTCTTTGCTGATGTCGGCCGTCTTTGCGCAAAAAAATATTCTACCAATCACGCTCAAATATACCGAAGTCGACGGCGAGCCGTTCGCGAGAGAGAATCACAAAAAAATCTGCTGGTACGGCGACGAGTTGCCGTTTGGCCCGCATTTTTTAAAATTAATGGCGGCGAAAAGTCTAAAAATTGAAGTTCACTTCTTGCCAATCATTCAGGTGACGGGGCAATCGACGCGCCACGAACTCGCGGCTCAAGCTTTCACTTCAATTCGAAACTGTTATTTAAATTTGTAGTCGTCTGATTTCAGCCAAAACGGCAGCAACAGAAATCAGTGCCATGCCGACATCATCGGCAACGCCCAGCGGCGCCTCGACAACTCCAACGCGCTCGCCTTTTGGGCCCCAGCGCAGCGCTTTTTGAACTAAGACTTGCGAAAAAAGACCCACGGTCGGGCGCCCGGTCGATGCGGCTAAATGTAAAACGCCCGTCGACGGCGCGACGATCGCCCGAGCACTTTCCAAAACGGCAATGAGCTCATCACCAGAAAGCTTTCCATCGAGCCAGACGACTTGTTCAGATGGCGGCGCAAGCAGCGCCTTCAGCGGAGTGAGGAAGGCTTCATCGCTCAAGGTCCCCGTGATCGCAACTTTCGCTTCTTTTGAAAGTACCTGGACTAGCTCGGCATACCTTTCAGAGGGCCAGTTGAGTGCTGAGCCGCCCATTCCCGGATGAACGACGTAAAAATCATTGGTCGTCAGTCGGGCTTTTTCGAGAACAGAAGGACCAGATTTTGAGCGGAGTTTGAGGGTGTGGCGCGGCAATGTCTGGGCGGGTAAATCAAGACCTTGCTCGAGCAGCCGGTAACCATATTCAAGCTCACTCATTTCGGCGCGCGAACGCTTCTGACGAACGGCGTGATTAAAAAATAAAAACGAATGCCACTGACTTTTGACCCCAATCCGAATCGGAATTCTAGCTAGCCAAAAGACTAAACTAGCCCACCAGGGCGCCTGAAACACGACTACGAAATCATAGCGTTTTTCCCGAACAGTGAGAGCGAGTTTGATGACGTCAATGAAGGATATTTGTTGAGAGAACTCGACGCTGTTTCGGACTGGAACCGCGTCGTTTGCGATGAACGAAAGTCCCCGCGGAACCCACCAATCGACCGCGTCAATCTGCAGAGATTGATCGATCGGAAGTGAGAGCACGAGATCGCCAATGCGATCCAAGCGGACGAAGAGAGCTCGACGGAAGTGCGGAAGAGAGGGGTTGGGCATCTCAGGTAAAGGTACCTAGAGACTCAAGCGCTCGCAACCAACGAAAAGGCTTCATGGACGGCAGAGACGAGAGTCGTTAGCCTAATAGAATGGGGAGATGTATGGGTTCGCAACACTTGAGAATCGCGACGAAAATTCGCGGTAACAGCATGGCGCTCTTCGCCGCGATCGCTCTGGGTTTGACCGGATGCTCGATCGGGTCGGGCGACTCAGCGACGGCGCAAGGCCCATTGAAGCTCTCGCTCCCGGGCCAACAATGTTTAAAAACTTCGATTCCGACTATTCAGCATTTTTTCCAGGGCACCGCTGCCGAGCAGGATCTTAACGAATCATGGGGCTGTTTAAGCAACGCCCTCAACATGTTCGCAACAAGTACGCGCGGGGCTGATCCTAACTTTTATACCTCACGCGAACTGCGTACGTTTTTAGAAACGTTTTTTTTGGGCGATATCAAAGTCTCGGATCAGCTTTTAACTGAAGTCATGCGCTTTAAACAAATGCTGGTGGGCGGAGCGATCGATCGCCTCACTCGGCCCGAACTTGTGCAGGCGCAAAACATTCTCGGCGTTCTTCGTGTCGAGACTCAGCGTCTGCGGCCCTACATGACGTTGATCACTCTTCAAGAGACGGCCGACGACGCGCTTCGTACTTCGAACCGAGTTCCCGATGCGATCGCTGCACTGCAAGCGACTTCCGACACGATTGGAAATCTTTTTGGCCGAGGGTCAGAACAGTACGATACCGA
>JAYTHQ010000120.1:0-5634 GCA_043732445.1 Bdellovibrionales bacterium
TATCTTGAAATAATCAAGGCCTCCAATAACAAAAAGCGCCTCTATGATCTGTACCCCGAATTCGGGGTACAGATCAGAGAGGCGCCTTTTGTTATTGGAGGCCTTGATTATTTCAAGATAGGGATGTTATTGCCTTTCTTCTGTGAACCAGACGCTGATCTCGCAGGAGAACTGCGTGTTTTAAGGCTGCGTTCCGGAAATTTCAGGCTTGTCGCTTTTGTTGACACTCACTCATCAAAAATAACTGTTCTGTGTTCAGTCAGTTTGATTTCAGCTGGTCTACGCATTGCTCAACACGCAGCTTGAATCGGGGTGGCCGATTTCATGACTGCGCTTCGCCAATGATTGGTGAAGGTGGCGTCGTGCTGTGAAACATAGGTTTATCGTGAGGTCGCTAAGTGAAATCTTTGAAATCACAACTCGGTCGAAAGATCGTGAGTTCTTTCATCTCTATTGCCATTCTGTTCGAGGCGCCGATCGCTTTCGCAAATCAAACGCGAGTGATTCCCGACGTGAGCGCTCAGCTCAAGCGCATTGCAAATGCAAAAGAGTCGTTTTGCTTCGCGGTTGAAAACGGCGCCGTGACCGGGATTAACGAGAATGAACCCGTTAGAACCGCGTCCGTTACTAAAACACTAACCACTTTTTGGGCCATCGAGCGATTGGGCCCGAACTTTCAATATGCGACCCGGATTTTTGTTCAGCCTTCAACCGGTGAAGTTCATATTGAAGGCGGGCGCGACCCGTTCTTCGACACAGATCGCCTCTTTACCTTGCTGGCAGATTTGAACGCCAAACGGGTAACGAAAATCAATCGCCTGACCTTCGATGCTAATTTTTGGTTTTGGCCCCAAGCGACCGAATTTCGATACTTCGGAGGCGGAGGCAGCAGCGGCGGCCATGGAGGCAAAGCGCACGCTCGTGGAAAAGACCACGGTCATCACCACGGTCGCCGGCCATCTTCTGTCGACCGCTCACCGGCGTCGGCCAACGGAAAATTCTTTGAGAGCGAAGACCACACGGATCAAACGGTCGCTGGAAATATGGAAAAAGTGAAGAGAGACCTGAGCTATCTCCTCAACACGGCGAACTGGTCGGCGGCGGTCAGATCTCGGTACTCGCGGGCACGCGCGATGAACCCGAAAGCCAAACTACCGGCTTCGGTGAAAATGCTCGCCTCCGTTGTCGATTTGGTTCCGCATAATCCGCTCGAAGGAAAGCCCAACGTTTACGAATTCGTGGTTCGCTCGGCGCCGATCAAAATGTATTTGAAGCGAATGAATATCTCGTCGATCAACCCTTACGCCGAAGAGATCTTCTTCTCGCTCGGTGGTAAAGCAGGTTTCGTCAATTTCATGAGCCGATTCAAAATGTCGGGCGCCGTCAGCAACGTGAACTCCGGTTCGGGCGTGAATCTGCATAACGGACCTCGCTATGATTCGATGGTTTCGTGCGCTACCGTCGTGCGGATGATTCGCAAAATGGATCGGGATCTCCTGCATCAAGGTCTGAACCTGACCGATGTGCTGGCCGTCCCGGGGATCGATGGCGGGACTTGGCAAGATGCTTCGAAAACGCTGGTCGTGAAAACGGGCACGCTAGGGACTAAGAATCTCCACACAGTTAAGAACTTGGCTGGGGTTGAAGAAACGAGAAGCGGTGAAGTGTATTTCGGCATCTTCATCGATAAAAAAGGCGTCACGAGTTACAACGTTGAAAAAGCACTTGGTGCTTTGAGACAGAACTTTACCGGTGTCCAAGTGACCGAGCGTAAGTTTGTCTTTGAGCCAATTGGCGAGTGGACGCATCTGCAGACGCAGCCTTCGAATGTAAGCCTTGTTCGCAAGTAGAAACTTCAGCAGTGACTTATCATTGGTCACTTCAGTTCCTCTAAAATTCTTCTAAACCCTCGTGAATGCTCCTGAAGGTGGCAAGCCGCTTGCCTATGTGGAAGTTGATGGTGGTCGGTTTCGGGAGGTCGTTTATGTCGCGTCTTTTTTCAATTTTTATGATTTTGAGTTTTATGAGTCTCGCTGCGCAAGCAAAGGCAACGACGAAAGTCGTTTCTCATCACCGTGGTCACGCGCGCAGAACTTCGAAGCCTCTACACCTGGCTTCGCCCTCGAAGCCGGTAGCGGGTGATTCTAAAATTACGGCCGATGTTCGGCGTATCATGGACCGCGAAGGTTCAACAAAAACTGGTTCGTCATTTTGTTACGCTATGGAAAACGGAAAAGTTCAGGGTGTAAATCCGGATAAGCCGGTTCGGATCGCATCGGTCATGAAAATTTTGACGACGTTTTGGGCTGTCGAATCGTTGGGTGGGCCGGATTTTAGATTTACGACAAAAATCTATTATCAAGCCTCGAATAAAGAAATGCATATTGAAGGATCTCAAGTTCCTGATCCATTTTTTGACCGCGATCGCCTCTTTTTACTAATCGCAGATTTAAACAAGGCGGGCATTAAACAGGTCAATCGCTTAACGGCTGACGAAAATTTTGACGTCGATTACGAGGCGACTGAATCGCAATATAATCCGGCCTATGCTCACAAGATTAATCATGCTGGCAAGGCTCTCGCCGAAGACGACATCAAAGCCAAGCTAGAAGATGGTTTCAATACAGCGAACTGGTGGAAGTCGAAAGCCGCCCGCTACCGTCAGGCTCGCGCGCACAGCGCTTCACCGGCGCTTCCGGCGGAGTTGTCGTTTAAGGCCGAAACCGTCGATGTTGTTCAAAACAACCCGTTGGCAGGAAAACCAGGTGTTGTTGTTTATGAAATCAAGTCGGCACCGCTGAAAATGTATTTGAAGCAGATGAATATTCTTTCGGTGAATCCGATGGCCGACGAACTCTTCGCGGCGCTCGGTGGGCGAAAAGAATTTCTCTTGTTTATGAAAGAAAAAATGGGCTTCGAGCTCGACGGGGTTCACTCAGGCTCAGGTTTGCCACTGGCTAATCCGCGCGTCGATACAACTGTCACGTGTGCAGATGTTGTCGAAATCGTCCGTCAGCTGGATCTGGATCTCGAGAAAGTCTACAACATGGATTTGGCAGACGTGATGATGGTCGCCGGGGTCGACACTGGTGGCGGTCACGCGACCTTTAGCGACCGAACCCGTTCGTTGATTGTGAAAACCGGAACGGTGAACGGCGGAAAAAATTTGGCTGGAGTCCAAGAAACCAACGCTGGCGCAGTTTACTTCGGAATTTTCATGCAACATGCTTCGGCCCGAAAAGGCAATGTCGTCGCTGCTCTTCATGCAATGATGCGCGACTTCCGTGCTAAAGCTGTCGTTCGGGCCTCTTCGAAATTCGATGGGCTCGATACAGACATGCAGTTACGACCTTTAGGATCGAAAAAAACGACATCGGTGATTGTAGCAAAGGATTGATATGAAGCTGCTGGTTTTGACAATCGTCATGAGTTTCATGATGCCGATGACTTCGATCGCGAAATCGCCAGCGCGGCTGACGAAATCGGCCGACGCGAGCGAGAAATTAACTCCGCAGCAAGAGCAAAACGACGCGATGGTCGATACGCTTGCGCGGTCGGAAATCGCTGAGGCTAAGAAGCTTCATAAAAAGGGTGTGAGCTACGATGCGCTGGCCTCGTCTGATGAGATGACGGGCCTGATGCGCTTGGCAGATGACGGAGATGAGACTGGCGTCGCAAGTGTTTTAGGGCTTGGCGCAAACATCAATACGAAAAATTCGAACAACGAGACAGCACTTTGGTTTGCGGTCTACTCCGGGCACGAAAAGCTGGCGCTCAGTTTGTTAAAGAAGGGTGCGAAGGCCGATGGCCAACGCCCAGATAGCAAAGAATGTTTGCTGCACATGGCGGCGCAGAGTGGCCTGACGACGCTGGCTTTAAAGCTCAAAAAGTTGACCCCAAAGTGTCTGACGCAAAAAGATATCGACGGCCGCACGCCCGCCGATGCGGCCAAATCGCTCGGGTACACCAAGCTCGCGAAATCGTTAACTTCTAAAAAGTAATCTAATACGTGCGGACGTGAAATTTTTGAATTACGCTGGGCCCACGTCTTTTTGTGGGGGTTTAGCTTAGCTGGTTAAAGCGTCCGGCTCATAACCGGAGGATCGGGGGTTCAAGTCCCTCAGCCCCTAATTTTTTGTCGCTGTTACGGCGGCGTACACGGCGATGAGTGTCGGCATCAAAAATCCCGTAAAATGCAAACGTGAAAAAATCATCGCGCCGATGAGTGAACCCGTCATAAATGAGAGAATCGTTCCGGCTCTGAGTAAGTTTGCTTTTCTCTCGGCTTGGCGGTTGGCGGCGCTCTCGTAGTGAACTTCGGCGCGGATAATGCCAAGTCCTAAATCGGTTGTTAAGCCGGTCAAGTGAGTTGTTCGGATGGTTGAACCCGAGGCTGACGTGATGGCCGCATTTTGTAAACCGCAGGCTCCGCAGAGCAACGCCAATAAAAAGTAATCATGGGCCAAATCTTCCGGCGCTCCGAATTGACCGAAGAGATTGAGCGCTCCGCCGAGAGTAGCGAGAGCTAAGCAGGCAGCAACGAGCCACATGACGGGTGCATAGCGATGTTCGTGATTTTTGTCAGACCGATTTCTTTCGGTGAGGTAGCCTGCGACCATTGAACCTGCCAGAAAGTAGCCGGGGATAGTCAGAATTCCGAGAGCTTCAACGAAGTGGCCCGACTCGAGCGAAACACCGGTCAGCGTTGCGAAACCGGTCACGTGCGAAACAAAACGGCCACACGCTAAAAAGCCGCCGGTATTCACGCTACCGGCGAGGAAGCTTAAAAGAAACCAATCGAGATGCGTTTTAAGCGACGCGGGTTCGCTTAGGCGATGGTTAAACATTTAAGCCATGCTGGTGTATTCGTGCGTTCGGTGTCTTGACTTCGTTCCGTTCTGGGCAAAGCAGACGTCGCTCAAATCTTTGATGTCGCGGCCAAACGAAAAAATAAGGTCGTCTTGCGACACGACACCGTAGATTTTTCCGTCTGGCGCCATGAGCACGAGTCTTCGGACGTGATGTTCTCTCATGACCTGTACGGCCGTCGCGACGCTTGAGCTCTCGGGTACGGAAATGATTTTTTCGGTCATGACCGAAGAGACGGTCGCGAGATTCATCACCAGGTTTTCGGCAACGCCTCTGACAACGATATCTCTATCTGTTAGGACTCCGACGGGTTCGCCAGGAGCATTTGTCACCACTAAAAATCCAACGCTTCTCTCACCCATGAGTTTCGAAGCTGATTGCAAACTTGAAGACGCGGCAATCGTCACAATATTGGTTTCGCAGAATTCTTGGATCGACATAAGGCCTCCTTAGAGTTGGTTCGGCGTGAACCGTTTCAACGTAAAATTCTCTATGTTTTCAAAAGTCGTTTGGGCGATGTTTGCCAGCGCCTCATGCGTGAGAAAGGCTTGATGCGCGGTGATGAGGACGTTGGGAAAGGTAATAAGTCTCGCTAGCAAGTCGTCGTCAAGTCCGCCACTCGACAAATCCTGCGCAAAAATACCGTCTTCTTCTTCATAGACATCAAGGCCGGCGCCGCCGATCTGTTTCAGTTTTAAAGCTTTGATGAGCGATTGAGTTTCGATCAAGGCTCCACGGCTTGTGTTGATCAGAATGACGTTTTTC
>JAYTHQ010000121.1:0-1605 GCA_043732445.1 Bdellovibrionales bacterium
CTGAACCCGACTGTCAACATCATCCATGATTCAAGTAGTGCGCTCGAAGTGATATCCGAAGACTTCACGCTCTTGCACGGATGGACTTTCGATACGACCGAAGGACGTTACGATTTGCACGCCGGCCCCGATTTTCTGAACGAAAATCAATCGCGGGGCCCGAACGCGCATAACATCAATATCGGTTTTATTTCTCTCGAAGGCCGCTGGACCGATCATGATTTTGAATGGTTTAACACGAGTCCGCGCATTGGCGAATACATCGACGTGACTGCATACCTGGCGCTACAAAAATTAGGCTCGCCTTTTACGGCTCAGCGATTTCAACTGTCGGGCGAAAAGCTGTGGCCGATCGGCGCGTTTGATCCGCCACTTTTGGTTCTCGGAACACGATTTAATGTGAGCTCTGTTTTCTCGCCTTCTGGCGATGCGGCGTTGAGCGATTTGCCGGTGAAATTTCGAACTTTCCTTGGCGGAGAAACCGACTTGCGTGGATATTCGTATCGGTCGTTACCGCGCTCGCAGGTTGGAGCGCTGTCCGGAGCAAACGTGAGCGGCGAGGCCCGCTTGCACAAAGTTTTGTTTCGGATCATCGATATTTTTGGTTTTCTCGATGCGGGCCAACTCGGGCGTTCGCAATTTCAATTGGACCAGCCTATATTTATGTCGCCTGGCACTGGCCTTCGCTGGGAGTCACCGTTTGGTGTCTTACGCGGCTACGTTGCAAGGCGATTCACTTTGGCCGAGAATCCTAGCGAAGAGCCTTACGACCGCGCGTTTCGCTTGGGCGTCACGTTCGGCGAGGAATTTTAATGGCTGCCAAATCAGTTTCCAAATCTATTTTGAAATTTGTCGCTAAAACCATTTTGTTTTTAGCCGTCTTTTTCGTTTTTCTCACGAGCGTGATCGGGCTTTATGTCTTTGCGGTGCCGTCGGTGAAACTAAATTCCGAGTTGACGGCCTCGTTGGTCGAGCGTTACGCACCAGATAATTTAAAGATTGGTTTTAAGTCTTTTACGCTTGAGTTCAATCGGCCGCCGGGTCAGTTCTTTTCGAAGAAAATCGTTCTCGAAACTCAAAATCTTTGCGTGAAGTTTGAAAAAACGGCCGTCGACACATGTCTAGGTGACGTCCACTTGGCATTGACGGCGGGATTTAATCACCCGCACCCTGGCGAATCTCGTTTTATGCCGCATCTCATGAGTATTGAGCCGATCTTTATTCGCGGAGCGGTCGTGCACATCGACTTAACCGCTTTTCCTGCTTCTAAAAGCGAGCAGTCGGGCGGTTTTGATTTTGTTGGATTTGTCAGAAAAGAAGTGTTGCCGAAGTGGGATGTCGAGGGTAGCCGCATCGAGGTCAAAGACTTTTTGATTCGGACAGCGCCTAGCTCAAGCTTTGCCGCGAGATTCGATCTTCAGCCGGGCGATGGCAACCACGTGATCGACGCGATACTTCACGAGGTCAAAGAGGTTGCTGGCCCTCTACGCGGCGACGCAAGAGTGAGCCTTACGCGGCCAGCCGACTGGGGTGGGCAAGCCGCCGCGGCGAACGACAAATCTGAATCGTCACACGCCTGGAAAATCGCGGCCGCTGGGCATCTGT
>JAYTHQ010000122.1:0-1588 GCA_043732445.1 Bdellovibrionales bacterium
GGATTGCCGTGGTGACAAAGATTGATATTTTAGGCGGAACGCGAACGCCGATGTTCTTCCCTTACCTGATGGAAAATCAAATTCCGTTCGTTTCGATCACGACCGCGAAACGACAAAAAGAAGCCGTGAGCGAAGTCCTTGCGCGCGTGATTCCGCTTTTGCCAGAAGCGGTCGCGCCCCTTTACGACGAAGATCTTTACACGACACAAACCGTTCGTCAGATCGTCGCGGAATTCGTTCGCGAAGCCTGCTTCGATCGTTTGCAACAGGAAATTCCTTACGGACTCGCGGTGCGCGTTCAGGAGTTTCTCGAAGATCAACCGATCATCAAAATTCGTTGTGAACTTGTCATTGATAAAGAAAATCATAAATCGATCGTCATCGGCGCTAAAGGCGCAACGATCAAATCGATCGGCGTGCAAGCCCGCCAGGCGATCGAACGTTTCTTAGGGCAACAAGTCTTTCTCGAGTTGCATGTCGCTGTTCAAGAGGGCTGGACAAAAAATCCGCGGATTATGAAGGAGCTTGGTTATGTCGTGGCAAAAGAATAGTGGTGGCCGCGGTAACGGGCCCAAAGTTGAACCGCAGTTAACAAGCGCAACAAGCGAATCGATCTTTCGAGCCGCGCATTCGGTTTCTCGCGTCGCGATTATTGGTCGACCAAACGTCGGGAAATCGACGTTGTTTAATTACCTGACCGACTCGCGCAAAGCAGTCGTTCGGAATCAACCTGGCGTCACGCGCGACATTTTGATTGAGCCTGGCGAAATCTGGGGTCACAAGTTTGACGTGATCGATACGGGTGGTCTGACCGAAGCGTCAGATCTGTTCTCGAAGTTGATTCGCGAACAGGTCGTCGACTTTTTAAAGTCGGTCGATCATTTGATTCTCGTGATGGATGGCCGCTTGGGCGTTCACGCTGAAGACCGCGACATTATTCGCGTCGCGAAGGAAGCTGGCAAACCGTTTTTGCTCGTGATCAACAAAGTCGACAGCATCAAAGATTCTGAGATGTCGAAGGCCGAATTTTACGAATTCGGCGTTGATATTGTTTCGGCCTCATTCGAGCAACGCTTTGGGATGGACGAGATCCTCGAATGGATCGTGAGCCAAGTGCAACGTACGGAAAATACGGTTCGCGAGGGCCTCACGCTTGCGATGGTTGGGAAACCGAATGTCGGTAAGAGTTCACTTTGCAACCGTCTGCTCGGCGAGAAGCGCTTACTTGTTTCGAACATCGCCGGTACGACAACCGACGCCGTCGATACCGAGCTTTTGTACGAAGGCCGCAAGTTTGTTCTGATAGATACCGCTGGCCTTCGCCGGTCAGCTCGTCGCGAAGCGGATCTGGAGATTATTTCGACGTTTAAAACGCGCGATGCAATTCGGCGCGCCGACGTCACTCTGCTGGTTGTCGACGGAAATGAGGGTCCGACCTCACAAGATGCGAAAATCCTCGAACAGATCTTAAAGGCTCACCGAGCTGTCTTGCTCGTCGCTAACAAAGTCGATATCGCCGAAGAAAACCGCGATGCGTACCGGAGTTGGTTTCGCGAGCAAGTGGCGCGTGAGTTTCATTTCTTCCCGG
>JAYTHQ010000123.1:0-1580 GCA_043732445.1 Bdellovibrionales bacterium
GAGTCGCAGACGACGTGGCATAAAGTAAAAGTCTTCGGGAAAACCGCCGAACACTGCCAAACGTACTTGCGAAAAGGGAGTACCGCCCTGGTCGAAGGCTATCTTTCGAAACACACGTACAAACGCGACGACGGCTCCGAGGCGACCCAGATCGACGTCGTCGGTCGGCAAGTTTCGTTTATTGACCGACCTAAGAACGCCCCGATCTTCAGCGCCGGGAGTGACGAGGCGAAAATCCCATTCTAAGCGGGTTTCGGGCGGCCGCCGAGAGTTCGGGCTCTTGACAAGCCAAACTGCCTTTGAAACAGTTGAGTAAATGCCGCATCGCTTTAGAATCGATGCGGCGCTTCATAACCTTCAAAGAAAAGCTTCGAAGAGAAGCTAAGAGGCGAATGGACAAACTCAGCTGGATTAAAGATCTCGTACGCGCAGAACAAAAGATGGAAGAGTCTGGCGTCGTCGATTACGGCTTTGGCTTTGATCCGCAGGCATTGCTGCTCTCAGAGTCGACAGACTTTCTTGAAACATTGAAAGCGACGTTCATCGAAGCTTCGTCGTCGTTCAATCAATTGAAAGCCTCGACGGTCGGTCGCGTAAAAATCTACGGGATTTCGAATTCGGTCGCCGATTTCATGTTGTTCCGAAACGGTTTTAAATTAATTTTCGCGCTGAAGGAGCCCGGTGTAATCGGAATTCGTTTCCATTACGTTGGCGCTGGTTTCGTACAGATGCCCGCAGTCACCGACAATGGCGCAAAAATCCCGTCCGGCGAAGAAGATCATCTCATCGCACGTTGGGGCGCGTTCGGTGATCTTGTCTGGACTTACCAAGATCAAAACGTAAAAGCCGACTATCTTGTTCGGTACTACATGACTCGCTTCATCCGCGAGAGCGCGAAGTAAAACTTTCCGGGTTGAGCGTCCTAAAAACTTACGTGACGATATCTAATCTGCCGAATTTACGCTCATCAGCGACAACGCGAAATTGTAATGGGCTTGTGGCGCTCACACGAAGCCTCACCACGTCGCCAACGAGCAAAGTGCGTTGCGTTTCATTTTGAGCACGCGCCAAATCACCATGCAAACTGATCACGATTTGAGATGAGTCAAGAACCTCGGCGACTTGCGCCTGCACGACATCGCCAATCTCTAGCCGATCAACAAAGAACTTCATAATCTAAACGTCTGACCCGTCGATGCGAGGGAAACGAATCGTTCGGACTTCGCCGGGCTTCGCTGGCGCCACGGGATTGCCATTGATATCGCGGGCCATCGCGCGCGCGGTCGTCAATTCCGGATTCTGCTTTACGAGCTGAACCGGTCTTGCCGACGATTGAAGGGCCGCTTGAACTTTTGCTTGGGCCGACGCACGCGCAAGCATGGGATCGCGCGGTTTCGCGGCGGCGGGAGCCACCGGCGCCGCTGCAGCGGTCGAGACCACTGTCTGCGCCCGAGGCAATTCGGTCTCGACTTCATGTGCCGCCGCTTCCAAAATGTTCGGAATTAAAGACGCAAGATTTTCGAGAGGAGGAAACATTGATTTACCTGCGGCCGAAACTGACTGCGCAATCGAAGAAGCCT
>JAYTHQ010000124.1:0-5539 GCA_043732445.1 Bdellovibrionales bacterium
AGTTCTGGGTGAAAACCCAAGACAACGCGGATGTCTTGCTTTTTCGTTTCTTCGTCGATCGTGACTTCTTCACGGTACGCATCGCAGAGAACCGCGAGAATTAGGCGATCGCAACCAACTGCAGTTTCGATAACAAACGGAACGAATTTTTCTTTGGCCGCTTCGTCGAAGTACTCAAGCTTTTTGCCCGAGAACTTCGCGTGTTGGGTGAGATCGAAATCGCCACGGTTGTGAATGCCTTCAAGCTCTTGCCAGCCGAACGGAAATTTATATTGGATATCGCCGGCTTTGCGGGCGTAGTGCGCAAGTTCGTCATTCAAGTGTTCGTGGAATTGAAGATTCTCGGCCTTAAGACCAATGCGTTTTAAAAACGTCCAACGCATTTCTTTCCACTTGTCCCACCAGTCCATGTCGGTGCCTGGCTTAACGAAGTATTGCATTTCCATCTGTTCGAATTCACGCGTACGGAAAATAAAATTGCCCGGCGTAATTTCGTTTCGAAACGACTTGCCGATGGCCGCGATGCCAAACGGAATTTTTTTGCGTGACGATGCCTGGATATTTTCGAAGTTAACGAAGTGCCCCTGCGCCGTCTCGGGGCGCAAGTAAACGACGTTGGCCGCATCTTCGTTTGGGCCCATAAATGTTTTGAACATGAGATTGAAATTACGCGGCGGAGTTAAGTCTTTCGATCCGCAATTTGGGCATTATTTTTTCTCGAGGTAGCTTTCGGTGTTGTCGGAGCGAAAACGCGTTTTGCAGTTTTTGCAGTCGACGAGAGGATCTGAAAAACCATCGATGTGGCCCGACGCTTTCCAAACTGTGGGGTGCATGAGAATCGACGCGTCGAGACCAACGATGTCTTCACGGCGGGTCATGGCATTCCACCACGCGCGTTTTACGTTTTGTTTCAGCTGTGCGCCGAGCGGACCGTAGTCCCAACACGAGCCTAATCCGCCGTAAATTTCACTCGACTGAAAAACGAATCCACGTCGTTTGCAAAGCGAAACCATTGTCTGAAGATCTTGAAGGGGCTTAACTTCGGGCATGTGAAACTCCGGCTGGATAGGCGGCCGTCAGGGCCTCCCAATCGAGTAACATTGACGGCAGGAGGTAGCAGCTGGAATTTCGGGGATCCGCTACTTTAGGTCGCGGATCCCCGAAATTCCAACTGCTACGTTCTGCCGTTATCTCGAGCGATGGCGTCGAAAGCCGCCTTTAAAAAAGGCACAGTTTCGGCGTCGGCGAGAGCGGCGGCGCGCTCAAACGCGGCCCGAGCGGATTCAGGGGACAATCCGGCCGGCACACCTAAGACTTCGTAGGCGTCCCAGGTATGACCATTCCAGTTAAAAAAGACATTGAGGGCTCTGACTTCGGGGGTAGGATTTTCGCGCGGTGCACGACCGGGCGCTGTGTCGGCGTCGGTCTCGCCGTCGGCCGGCGTTGTGCCGCCGTAGACCTTGCGGCTTCTGGGTTGGTAATCAGCCCATCCCGTCGGCATTTGACCACCCTTGATGCGCGGATCGACGAATTTCGGCCTAGGCTTCGGAGCGACTTCGCGGGCCTCTTTTGCTTGGCCAGCGAGAACCTCGTCGTCGTCACGGAGCTCGAGCTTCACGGGAGACTTCGGTGCGCGTCGTAGAAAGAGAAACGACAGCACCACCAGAGTGACAACCAGCCCGTTCAAGATTAAGAAATTCTTCTGCGCCTGATCCACCCCCTCATTATAAGGCCTTTTTTCTATGGCAGCCAACCCGTTCGACTCACAGAACCCGATCCCAGGGGTAAAAAAAATCATCGCGGTCAGTTCCGGTAAAGGGGGCGTCGGAAAAAGCACCGTCGCCGTGAATTTAGCGATCAGTCTCGCGAGGTCCGGCAAACGCGTAGGGCTCCTTGATGCCGATATTTATGGCCCCTCACTCCCACGCATGTTTGGCACGATGAACCAAAAGGTCGAGCTCGGCGACGACAAGAAACTTCAACCGATCGAGCGCTTCAAAGTGAAATTGATGTCTATCGGTTATCTCGTTGAAGAGGACCTCGCGATCGTTTGGCGCGGGCCGATGCTGTTTAAAGCGATGGAACAATTCCTTCGTGATGTCGATTGGGGCGAGCTCGATTATCTGCTGGTGGATTTGCCCCCGGGCACCGGCGACATTCAACTTTCACTCGCTCAAAAAGTTCCGGTCGCGGGCGCAATTTGCGTTTCGACTCCGCAAGACGTCGCGTTAGCTGACGTAAAAAAAGCGATCGACATGTGGGCGCGAGTCAGCGTTCCGGTGATTGGCGTCATCGAAAATATGTCGTACATGCTCATGCCAAACGGCGAGCGCATGCAGCTCTTCCCCAAGGGCCATCTCGACGGCTGGTTGACCGAGCGAGGGATCCCAAAATTGGGCGAAATCCCATTTAATCCCAAAGTGGGAATCGGCGGCGAAGCCGGAATTCCCGTCTGCGAAAGCGCGCCCGATTCAGCCGAGGCGAAAGCATTTAGCGCCGTCGCCGCGAAATTGTAGCAGCTAGAATTAATTTTAGCGGCTTCCCGGGTTGAGACGAGACGTGAGAATTTCTGGAGCCTTTGAAAGTCGCGAGTTACGATGAAGTTGTAGCTAGAGACGACCTTCAGACAAAGGGGGCAACCATGAATTCTTGTCTACCACTTCCACCCGCACCTGATTAGTGACCTTAAACATAGATAATTTACTCCTTCCTTTGCTTTAGATAAGTGGCAAACCTTGCGAAAGCCTGGGGCGCAAAGCTAGAGGGGCTTCATCGGTCTGAAAAGCCGATTGCCAGCCAGCTGCCTGATCAAAGATGAGACCTGGCACTTGCAAACGCATCCTGGAGGGAACAACTCAAAATGGCCGCGCCATCCGAGAGGGCGCCCAATAAAAAACCCGGCCACGAGCCGGGTTTTCCTTTTGCGTCGGTGCCGCCCCCGGCGTCATGTCGGTCGCAGCTAGTGCTCACGCCATTTTTTGATCACGGTTTTACGGGATCTCCAGTCTTGCTCCCACCGGTACTCGTGCTCGGCGCGACAACTGGTTGACTGAGGCTAGCTGGCGAATCGTTGTTCCGTACTTTCGCGCGATCTGGGTCAGATTCTCTCCCGGCCGTACCACGTGGACTTTCGGGGAGCTTCTCGGGGACGACGCCTGGGCCGGCGACGACCGCGCCTTGGCTACCGCCGATGGCTCTCGCGCGGCTACCTGTCTCGCCGGGAGAGCTCGAGGCTTTTTTCCAGAACCGCCGTCTTCACTTGCGGCTATTCCGCCGATCTGTTCACCCGGTACACGAAGGCGACGACCCGCGACTAAGCGTGATCCGCGAGAGAGTTTATTGAGCGTCCGAATTTGCGTTTGGCTCGTGCCGAACTTGTGCGCAATCACGGCGATCGTATCGCCGCGACGAACGCGGTAGTAACCGTAGTCTTCATCGGCGACGTAAACCTTGCTATCGCCCGCCGACGACGCTTCAGCCGCCGCAACTGCTTGCGCTTCCATACCGACCGGAACCCTGAGTGTTAACTTGCCACCTTTTTTAAACGCGACGCCGCGCTTGTAAGACGGGTTCAAATCACGAAGATCGTCATAATCGACAGCCATCGCCGACGCGAGTTTGCGAATATCGATCGACGTGCTGAATTGAACTTCTGAAAACGCAAGCGGCGGCATGTACTCAATATCGGTAAAACCGTACTTCTCTGGATCTTTCGCGATCAATCTAGCGGCCAGAAACTTTGGAACGTAGTTCGACGTCTCATCAGGCAAACGATTCTCGCGAGCGAGTTTCCAGAAATCTTTTGTGTGGTTTTTGGTGACCAAACTTTTGACGCGGTTTTCGCCGACGTTGTAGGACGCGATCGCTAAATACCAAGCACCGAAAATATTGTAGAGCCCTTTGAAGTAATCCGCCGCAGCTTGAGTCGATTTAATAAAATCGCGGCGTTCGTCAACGTACGAATCGACCGCTAATCCATAGCGACGACCCGTTGGACGAATAAACTGCCAATAACCGACAGCACTCGCAGACGAATGAGCCGTCGAGCTAAAGCCAGATTCGATTAAAGCGATGTAAATGAGATCTTCAGGCAAACCGTTGTCTTTCAGAATCTTTTTCATGATCGGCATGTAGCGAGTCGAGCGCTGAAGGTAACGCTCCATATGTGGGCGACCGCGACCTTGAAAGTAGTCGATCCATTGAAGAACGTTTTTATTCACTTCGAGCGGAAGTGCGTCGAGGTCGGAGCCTGAGTCACTTAAGTCACCGGTGGTACTGCCTCCAACCGCAGCGACCGCAGCGTCTGACGGCGCATCGCCCGTCTTGTTACCCGACAGAGTTGAACAAGCTGCCAATGGCAGAGCCAATGCGATAAATGCGAGCGTTTTTAAATGCATGGCTTTTAGGTTAAGTGCGATGGCGCTCTGGCGCAACCTTCGATGCAGGCGTTCTACCTAGACTTTGCGTGAAAGCTAATTACTGCGGCTCCAGATTGGATCTGGCATCACAACACGACCTTGATCGAGGAGCCGATACAGCATGATGTTCCGCAAAATCGCTTTCACGTAGAAACATGTTTCGCTGTACGGAATTTCATCAATCCAGATTTCATCGTCGGCTGCGCTCGACTTCGAGCTAGGAAGTGTTTTCAAGCTCGGGCGCGACCGGAGCCAGCGATCCATCCGCGCGGGACCCGCATTATAATTTGCCAGCGCCAAAGGAATGTTGCCGTCGTTTCGGGTCACCATTCGTGAGAGATAGTAAGTGCCCATTTCTATATTTCTCTTTGGCTGAAACATGTCGTCAGGCAATTTGAGACCTGGGATTTTTAAATCTTGGGCGATTTCTCGAGCCGTCGGCGGGATCATCTGCATCAGTCCGTACGCGTTTGATGAGCTGATCGCTTTGACGTTATAAGAACTCTCTTGCTTAATCAGACCGCGCACAAGGTTTCGATCGAGATTTCTCTTTGTGCTTTGCGCTTCGATGAATTCGCTAAACTCTTTTGGAAATGCCGCATCGGTAAACGGCGAACGCCGCAGTTCGGGGCGCTCATCCCAAGCTTCGTTGGCAAGCTTGCTGGCCGTGACGTAGCCGCCGGCTGCCGCATAAAGCAGCGCTCTCACGGCCTTATCTTCGGCTTTCACCGGCGGCGGGAGTTCACGAAGTTCACTTTGCGCTTCGTCAACCCAACCGGCTTTTAAGAGGATCTGCGTTTTCTCCCACGACATTTTTTCGCTTGAAGTGAGCCACATCACACTTTCGACTTTTGTCTTATCTTTGAGTGGGTCGGATTTCCATTCTAACGTGCCTTTACCTTGCTCGAGTCGCGCGCGAAGTCCATAATAGCTGAAAGGAAAGCGCGTCATCAAATCATCTGCGGCGCGGTCGCTCCGTTCGGATTTTGTTTTTTGAAGCGCGCGCCAAAGCCAGTAACGAGAGCCGACCTCAAGATTTTCTATCTGCGGAAGTGCGAGCAATCTTTCGAAGCCCGAAATCGCTTCGCTGTATTTTTGTTCTCGGTAATTTAAAAGACTCA
>JAYTHQ010000125.1:0-5533 GCA_043732445.1 Bdellovibrionales bacterium
ATTGGCGCGATCATGGGCGCTCCTCTGTTAGCTTTTGATAAAGACTTCGTTTCGCTCTTCGAGCGTCTCTACGAGGCTTTCGCCAAAGCGACAGACCAAAGAATAACCATGCTTCAGATCAAGAAGTTTGCCTCGTGGTACTCTTCCGGCTATCCTGGCGCTTCAAATTTTCGAAAAGCCATCTTTCAGACGCAAACTCTCGATGAGGCGATGACGATGACGCTCGAGTTCTTCAGGAACTTGCGGGCGGTCTCGCAGATCGACACGAGTAGTGAAGCGTTTCTGATGGGTGGACACGGTTAACGTTTACGTCTCTCAGTTCCTCAAAGGTAGGCCCCATGTCTGATACCAAGATCATTCCCCCAGATAAAATTCGTAACATCGCCATCATCGCTCACGTCGATCACGGCAAAACAACACTCGTCGATCACTTGATGCGCCAGAGCGGCATGTTTCGCGCAAACGAACTCGTTGCCGAACGTATGATGGATTCCATGGATCTCGAACGCGAGCGCGGAATCACGATTGCGGCCAAGAACGCTTCGTTTGTTTACAACGGCTACCGAATCAACATCGTCGATACTCCCGGACACGCAGATTTCGGCGGCGAAGTTGAGCGCGCGATGACCATGGTCGACGGTTGCATTCTTCTTTGCGATGCCTCTGAAGGTCCACTCCCGCAGACGCGCTTCGTTTTGAAGAAAGCCTTAGAGCTCGGTCTGAAAGTCGTTGTTTGTATCAACAAAATCGATCGTCCCGATGCTCGAATCACTGAAGTTCATAATGAGATCTTTGATTTATTTATCGATCTCGATGCAACTGAAGAACAGGCTGACTTCTCGACAATCTACGCGGTGGCGCGTGAGGGTTACGCAACGCTCGATCCAAATGTGAAAACTGAGGATCTCAGCATCTTGTTCGATTGGATTATCGAAAAATTCCCGGCACCGAAATTCGACGAAAAAGCGCCTTTGCAAATGAACATAGCCAACCTGGGTTACAATGATTACGTCGGCCGTCTCGGCATCGGGCGCGTTCGTAACGGCACGATCAAACTCGGCGAAAACGTGATCATTTCTCAAGAAGATGACAAACGAACCACGTCGAAAGTTTCGGCGTTGTTCCGTTACGAAGGCATGAAGCAGGTGCCTGCCGAAGAAATCGGCGCAGGTGACATCGCGATTTTGGCGGGCTTCGAAAAAATCAACATTGGCGATTCGATCTTGTCGGCCGCCGATCCGAAACCGCTCCCTCGTATTAAAGTCGAAGAGCCAACGGTCGCTGTTACTTTGTCGGTCAACGACGGTCCGTTTGCGGGTCTCGACGGCAAAAACGTCACGTCTCGTAAAATCTTAGAGCGTCTTGAACGCGAGCTTTTAACGAACGTGTCGATTCGCGTTGAACCAACAGCTTCGCCAGAGACTTTTAAGGTCTTCGGTCGGGGCGAGCTCCAGCTCGGAGTTTTGGTTGAGCAAATGCGCCGCGAAGGTTTCGAAATGGTCGTCGGTAAACCACAGGTCGTTTTCAAGATGGAAAACGGTCAAAAAATGGAACCGATGGAAAATGTCGTGGTCGACGTCGCCGAAGATTTCACCGGTATCGTCACCCAAAAGCTCGGACTCCGTAAAGGTGTGATGACTAATATGAACAACAAAGGCACGGGCCGCGTTCGTATCGAGTTTGCGATTCCTGCACGTGGTTTGATCGGTTACCGAAACGAATTCTTAACTGATACTCGCGGCACAGGTTTATTGAACACGCACTTTGCTGGCTATGGACCGTACCGCGGTGATATGGATACGCGCTTTAACGGCGCGATGATCGCCGACCGTAAAGGCTCTGCGGTCGCTTACGGTTTGTTCGGTCTTCAAGAGCGCGGCGTGATCTTTGTTCCGCCAGGAACAGATTTGTACGAAGGCATGATCGTCGGCGAACACGCGAAAGATAACGATCTCGTGGTCAACGCATCTCGCGAAAAGAAGCTCACCAACGTCCGTGCTTCAGGTACGGACGAAGCCGTGAAGCTCGTTCCGATTAAGCCATTCACGCTCGAGCAAGCGCTCGACTGGATCAACGATGACGAGTGTGTCGAAGTGACGCCGAAGCATATTCGGATTCGCTGCAAACATCTGGATCCGAACAAGCGCAAGCGAATGGCGAAGAACGACTAAGCGGTTGGGCCGCGGACCGGCCCAATTATTTGCTTCTTCTCGGTTTTAAACCCGCAGGATATGCCATCAAATCAGGTTCTGCGTTTGCCGGCTGATTGAAGTCTATTTCTTCGTCGATGGGTTCGTCTGCGGGCAGGCTTTCGTCGTCTCTGCCGAACATTCGGTCGACCTGCGCCAGGGCGCTTGCGTGCGACGACTCATCGAGCTTCTTAAAACGGTACATTCGGTCGATGATAGAGCGAACTTGGCGGCCGGCAAACTTCGTTAATTTTTTTTGCCGAAAACTTTGCGAATACTTTTTTGGATTCGGTAGCAGGAATGCCAAGAAAGCGCCCTCCGCCGGCGAGAGTTCGGCTGGGGATTTGTGAAAATAAAAATCGGCTGCTGGTTTAATTCCGTAAAGATGATCGCCGAGTTCGACGACATTTAAATACTTTTCGAGAATTTCGTCTTTCGTCAGAAGCTTCTCGATCTGAACCGTAATCATCGCCTCTTTCACTTTGCGAATAATCGATTTCTCGCCGCTGAGATAAACGTTTTTCGCGAGCTGTTGTGTGATGGTCGAGCCGCCGCGCGCGAAAGTTTTCTCCTCGATGTTTTTGTCGAAGCTTTTCTGAAGCTCGTCCCAGTCAAATCCGTGATGAGAATAAAAGGCGCCATCTTCGGAGACGATGACGGCGGTTCGAGCGTTGGCCGAGATATCACGGAGTTTGACGTAATTCGGGTCTTTGGCGCAGAGGTGCACATGATGCCACTCGCTTGTTAGGCACCCTTTTAGATTCGTGGGTCTTGGCGTCGTTGCAAGAAACAGAGCGGCCGCAACGAGAACGAGCCCCAGAACGCAGCCGATAGCGATGGCGACGTAGCCGAAAAACTTGAACATAGTCCCGAAGGTAGCTTGCAAAAGGCGCTGGTTCGAGAGATTTTTTGGCCGGAAGGTAGGCCCACCCGGATAAGCCCTGCCTGTCCGAAATTCACGAAGGAGACCTGGGCATGTCGATTTTTCGAGCGTTGACGCTCATGGCCTGCGCAGTTTTGGCGGTTGGCTGTACAAAAAAATCTGAGTCTGCGAATTCCGCTCTTAGCAGTGCGGCAAAAGCCGCCGCAGGGATCAAAATTGGCCTCGTGCTCGACAAGGGCGGCAAAGATGACAAATCTTTTAATAGCGCGGCTTACCGAGGTGCGACCGACGCCGCGAAGGAATTTGGTTTTGATCTTAAAAGCGTCGAGAGTTCTGATGACGCGGCTTTCGAGCCCGCTCTTCGCACTTTCGCTGAGCGTGGCTACCCACTCGTGATAGCCATCGGATTTGCACAGATGGACGCTGTAAAAAAGGTGGCCCCGCAATTTCCGAAAACTCACTTTGCGCTTGTCGATGCGGTCGTTGAAGGTCCGAATGTGGCGTCGTTGATGTTCGCTGAGCACGAGGGCAGCTACCTTGTCGGCGCTCTTGCGGCGTTGATTTCTAAAAGCGGTAAAGTTGGTTTCATCGGCGGCATGGAAACGCCGCTTATCCGCCGATTCCAAATGGGCTATGAAGCGGGCGTAAAAGCGATCAATCCAAAAGTCGAAGTCACGACAAACTACGTTGGTATTAATAGTTCGGCGTGGGCCAATCCGTCTCGCGGTAAAGAGTTAGCCCTCGGCCAATACGGCAGCGGAGTCGATGTGATTTTTCACGCGGCCGGCGCTTCAGGTCTCGGTGTCTTTGATGCGGCCGAAGAGCGCAAAGCTTTTGTCATCGGCTGCGACAGCAATCAAAACGGTTTGAAACCCGGTCGTGTGGCGAGCAGCATGCTCAAGCGCGTGGACACCGCCGTGTACGACGTGATTAAGGGCGAGCTGGCTGGAAAATTTGTCGCGGGCACGCATCAGTACGGCTTAAAAGACAAAGGGATCGACTACGCGGTCGATTCAAATAACGAGACGATCATCGAGCCTTACAAAGCAAAGCTCGAAGAGTTGCGCGAGAAAATTATCAAGGGCGAAATCAAAGTTCCCGACTACTACGAGATTTCGAAAACCGCTACCGGCGCAAAGGCGGGCTGACGCGAATGAAGCTCTCGACCGTCAAGCTCACGAAGAGATTCGGAAACTTCACGGCGGTCGACGGTGTCACTATTGATTTTGCACCCGGGCAGATCCACGCAATCGTCGGCGAAAACGGCGCTGGTAAATCAACTTTTTTGAAATTGTTGTTTGGACTTCTCGAGCCGTCTGCGGGCTCGGTGGTTGTTGACGAACTCCCGGTTTCGTTCTTGTCGTCACTTGATGCGATTCGAGCGGGCCTCGGCATGGTTCAGCAACATTTCACCCTCGTTGAAACTTTGTCGGCGATCGACAACATCATGCTCGGCGCCGAGGTGTCGACAGCAGGCATTTTGCGAAGAACTGACGCGATTTCGCAAATCGAAAAGCTGCTTCCGAGTGCGTCTTTGCGTGTGCCTTGGCAAACACGCGTGTCGGATTTAACTGTCGGTCAGCGACAACGCGTTGAAATTTTAAAACTGCTCTTTCGTGACTCGCAGGTTTTATTTCTCGATGAGCCGACGGCTGTTTTGGCGCCTCAAGAAATCATCGAGTTATTTGATGTCTTAAGAGCGCTGCGTGCTCACGGCCGAACGATCATTTTGATCACGCACAAAATGCGCGAGGTTCTTGATCTTTGTGATACCTACGCGGTTCTTCGTCACGGGCGACTCGTCGCGCAAGGCTTAGTGGCCGATGTTGATTCTTCCGTGATTGTTCAAGCGATGATCGGTCGCGCGCTCCCGGCCCGCGAGATCGTTCGCGTGCCGCCCCGTTCGACAAACGTCTTAGCGGCGCGTGATTTATTTGAGTCGGCGGTTTCGCGCGGGCGTTTGAATGGACTGTCGTTGAACGTGCGCGGCGGAGAAATCGTTGGTGTCGCGGGCGTCGAAGGGTCGGGCCAAAGTGCATTCGTCGAAGCGGTGATGGGCCTTCGTGATTTTTCGGGAGAACTTGAGGTGCTCGGTGAATCGATTGAGCCCTTCGAAACGGCGCGCGTGCGTGCGCTTGGGGTGGGGCTTGTTCCAGAAGATCGCCATCATCAGGCTCTTTGGATGGAAGAATCGTGCAAACTCAACTTTGTCGTCGGCCTGGAGAATGAGTTCATGCGCGGTGGACTTTTAGATTTGGCGGCGGTTGAAACAAAAAGTGCCGCTTGGTCGAGCGACTACGACGTGCGCGCGCCATCGCTCGACGTGCCGGTCGGAACTCTCAGTGGTGGTAATCAGCAAAAATTGATCTTCGCTCGTGAAGTCGGCGGCCGAAAGCCGCGTCTTTTGATTTGTCATCAGCCGACAAGAGGGGTCGATTTAGCAGCCATCGATCTTATCTAT
>JAYTHQ010000126.1:0-5531 GCA_043732445.1 Bdellovibrionales bacterium
ATGGGAAGCTTCGCGGCTGATCTCTTGTTTCAAACGTGGGGGATTGCGGCCTGGATTCTGATCGTGACGGCTCTGCGGATGTGTTACCGCACCTTTAAGGGCGACACGGGGGCTTGGACGGCGGCCCGGTTGATCTGGGCAGGCCTCTTGCTTGTGACCGTTTCAAGTTTGCTGTCGCTCTACTTTCCGTCAACGCGTCTTTTTGCCCACGCGATCCCGGCTGGCGGCCTCGTCGGGACCGTTGTTTCTCGGGGTTTGACGTCGGCTTTCAATTTTGTCGGCGTCTCTATTCTGTTGTGGAGCTTGGCGCTGATGCTTTTGGTTTTTTATACAGAGCGGTCGTTGAAACAACTTTTCCGTTCGCCGTTGGCCTTCCTGACCGGACTGGCCACGTCCGTGGCCGAAAAGTTGTCGTCGTTTGCAGGACTTCTTGAGTTTAACGGCATGAAGCCTGCCGGCGCAGTGGCCGGCAACGCCGATCTCGGTATGGCTCGTAAAAAAGATCCAAAAGAGAAAAAAGGGCTGAAGATTCTGAGTGACGGAAAAATCGAAGCGAGGATCGACGCGTCCGACGAAGGTGATCTCGAAGATCTTGAGGTCGTTGCCGAAAATGAAGACGAGGTCGCCTCGGCGGTTTCTAAAAAAAGACTTCTCGGGACACTCGGTTCGGCCGCGATGAAGCGCCGAGACGAGGAAGACGAAAATATTCCGCGCCGCAAAGTCAAAATGGCAGCCAAGGTTGAGCGGCGAATTGAAAACTGGAAACTCCCGGAGATCAATCTCCTGGATGACCCACCAGCGACCCGGGTCCGTATCGATGAGCGCGAGATCAATCGTAAAGCTGATGTCCTAGTCGATAAGCTTGCGCAGTTTTCGGTGAAGGGCGAAGTCATGAACGCCAAACCAGGTCCCGCCGTTACGATGTACGAATTTAAGCCGAATGCCGACGTGAAGATTTCTAAGATCACTGACCTCGCTGACGATCTATCGCTCGCGCTCTCGTCAGAATCGGTCAGGATCATCGCCCCGATTCCGGGCCGCGACGTCGTGGGGATCGAAACGTCGAACTCGAAGCGCGAAACGGTTTATCACAAGGATATTTTGGCCCACGATGCTTTTTGGGCTGAGGGTATGAAACTGCCGATTTGTTTAGGTCGTCAAGCTGACGGAGAACCGAAAGTCGTCGATCTTCGCAAGATGCCTCACTTGATGGTTGCCGGCACCACGGGCTCCGGAAAATCCGTGTTCATCGTGTCGGCGGTGATGGGATTACTTTTCAAGCATTCGCCAAAGACATTAAAGTTGATATTGGTTGATCCAAAACAGGTCGATCTTGCGACGTTCAACCATATTCCACACCTCTTGATGCCGCCAATTCGCGAACCGAAGAAAGCGGTGACGGCTCTAAAGTGGGCCGTTCGCGAAATGGAGAAGCGCTACCGTTCGATGTCGAAATTCGGCGCGCGGGGCCTCGAAGCTTTCAATGAGACTGTCGGTAAGTTTCCAAAAGACAAAGTTGAAGAGCACGAAAAGCTGATGGCCGAGTGGGAGCTCGATGTTCGAAAGCTCGAGCAATATTATTTCACTCCCCAACCCTATATCGTGATCGTGATCGAAGAATTCGCGGACTTGATGGCCGTCGACAAAGCAAATGTGGAAAACTTGGTTGTTCGTCTCGCGCAAATGGCGCGAGCCTGCGGCATCCACCTAGTTCTTGCGACCCAGTCGCCGCGAAAAGATGTCGTGACCGGATTGATTAAAACAAACATTCCGGGCCGCATCAGTTTTAAGGTCGCATCAAAACTCGATTCGCGAATTATTTTAGACGAGGGCGGAGCGGAGCGCCTCCTTCCGAATGGAGACTCGCTGTTCTTGGCGCCGGGCGTTTCAAAGCCCCAGCGTCATCATGCGCCGTGGGTGACCGAGGCCGAAATCGCCAAGGTTATTCAGTTTTGGACCGAGCAAGGCGAACCGCAATACGATCTTCTCGCCATGCGCGCCCTTGAGGGCAGCGGCGGTGGATTTGATTTGGGTGGCGACGGCGACACTGACCCGCTTGGCGATGGTGAGGCACAAGAGCACGATGAGCGTTATGACGAAGTGCTGTCTTGGGTCGCTTCGCAAAAAGCTGTCAGCGCATCACTGCTACAGAGAAAATTTAGCCTCGGATATCCACGCGCAGCGCGCATGATCGAAATCTTCGAAAAAGAAGGCGTTGTGGGACCGGCAAACGGCAGCAAGCCGCGCCCCGTGTTAATTTCGTCTTACGCAGAGAAATAAGTCGACCGGTGCCGCGTTCCTCCGTTGACACTCCTAAATTTGGTGCGATCTGATGGGCGCATCAAACTTCATGGAGGAGTATTCTGATGTCTAAATTTTTCGGTCTCATGGCAGCGACTCTCGTTGCTGTTTCTGTTCAAGCTGCTAAAGCTGACGTTTTCTTCGATGTTAACGCACTTCAGGCGCAAACTTTGGTTGAGGCTCAATTGCACCAGGGTCTGAACTGGCACGTCGGCGACCAGGCCGATTACAAAATCGCCGTCGGTGGTTTTATCAACGGTACTTCGCACAACTTCGTTCGCGAAGACATCGGTACGTCGTTCTGGATGGAGCAAGACATGGATCTCGGCATGTTGGGTAAGCAGAAAATCGAAATCCAAATCAATAAAACAACTGGCGCGATCGAAAAGTTGCTCGCAAACGGACAGGCACAAACGCCACCAAACGCTGCCGACCAACAAGTGATCGACATGCACGAAGATCACGTCACGATCGGCATGGGATCATACGATTGTATCTACGCGAAGGTTCAGTCGAAAAAAGATCAGTCAATTCAAGAAGCCTGGATCAACCCGCAAGTTGTTCCAATGATGGGCCTTTTGAAAGCATTGGCCGATTCGCAATTCGGTAAAGTCACTCAAGAAGCGACAGCGTTTACTTTCGCAACGAAGTAATGCCTCGAAACCACCTCCTTCACCCTCAGGTGACGAAGGGAATCACGGCCGCCCTCGCAAAAATGCTTTGCGGAGCGGCCGTTTGCTTTTCTTTTCTCACGGTCGCGCCGGCCGCTACGGCAAAAAAATCAAAACCGATCGAGCCGAAATCTGGCCAGAGCGAGACCTATCGGAACCTGATCGAGAAGGCGCAGAACCTTTCGCTGCAACACGACCGCTTACAGGCCAGCCAGATCCTCACGCGCGCGATTGCGAAAGAGCCTAAAAACTCGCAAGTCTACAAAGAGCTGACTCGCTCTCTCGAAGAGCTCATGTCGACGTTTTACACCGAGCGCGCGCAGAGCGTATTCGTGTCGGCCGAATCGAACTTACCCTTGAAACCCCGCGAAGCGATCGAAGGATTTACCGAAGCGCTTCGTCTCGAAGATGGCAACCTCACGATTCTCAAGGCGCTGGCGCGGACGCAGTTGGTGCTCGCCGAGTGTGACAAGTCCGACGTCTTCGTTAAGTCGGCTGAGGCCGTCGATCTTTACTCTCCCGAGGTTCAATTGCTCCGCCTTCAGGCGCTTGATTGTTTAAAGTCACCCCTTCTGACAGATAAATTATTTCCGCTCGATTTCACGCTGGCGGTACTAGAACCCTGGGTCCACGGGATGCAAATGAGGGATCTTCTTCGGCGCGACGAAGCAAAAAAAGCAAAAACGCTTCTCGACGAGTGGGCGTCGGCTGATGCCGAATACCCCGAGGTTTACTACTGGAAATGGAAGCTCTCGAGTTTAGGCGAAAAGCCCGATCGGGCGGCGGCTCAGCGCTATGCGCAGCTTTGCCAGAATCTCACGCCACGCAAGCGGAAAAGCTACAACTTGGATGTCGACTTGTGTAAGGGGAAGGAGGCCGTCGATACCTTTTTGAAGGAGCCTTCTCATGAAGAGTAAACAACTCTCTTCAGCTTTCGTATTCGTCGCTGCGATTTTTGTAGCGGTCAGTTTTTCTTCATGCGGTGTTCGCGGCCGGCCGCAGCCGCCGCTAACGCCCCCGGAGCTTGGCCACGGTCAGCCAGGCTTTAAGCGTGCGTCCGATGAGTTTGCTTTTCCAAATATAGCGACGCCGACCCCGGCCATGGCTCCGCGCAGCCGCGAGGAGACGCGTTGAGCGAGCACGCAACCCTTTCGGTCATGAAGCTTGTCGGCACGGGAAATGATTTTCTGTTTATCGATGCTCGCGAAAAACTTCCCGGAAAGTTTGCCGACTTCTCTCGATCCGAAATCGTTCGTAAACTTTGTGACCGGCATTTCGGGCTCGGCGCGGATGGTTTAGTTTTTGTCGAGCAAGCTGGCGCGAACTACCGCTGGGACTTCTACAATACTGACGGTTCGCACGCAGAGATGTGTGGGAACGCCACTCGATGTTTTGGGCGCTGGGCGCAGATTCAATTGGGTCTTTCGCAAATACGTTTTGAAACTCTTGCCGGGAGCGCAAAGGTCTCGGTTAACGGCTCAAGCGTGAGTTCGTTTTTAGACTTCGTTTCGGCCAAGCCTCAACAGATGCAACTGTCAGTGGCTGGTCGCGACGTTAGTGTTTCTTTGATCGACACTGGAGTTCCACACTTCGTCGTTAAAGTTGAATCGATCGCGGACGCCCGCCTGCAAATTGAAATCATTCGCGCGCTGAGGCTTCACCCCGAGGGTGGCCCGCGAGGCGCTAACGTTACGCTACTAAAAGTCTGGGGGCAGTCGACCTTTGAGACCGTGACCTACGAGCGCGGCGTCGAAGACTTCACGCTTTCGTGCGGCACCGGCGTGATTGCGGCGGCGGCCGTCGGCCTTCAGCTCTCGGTGACGGGCGCACAAAAACTCGAAGCTGACGTCACGACTCCCGGCGGAAAACTTAAAGTTCAGTTTGGTGAAAACTTTAAAGGTGTCACGCTAACCGGCCCGGCCGTTAAAGTTTTTGAAACAAAACTAGAATCCACAGTCGTCGGTTAAAGGATAATGATGGCAACAAAAGATCTTTCAGGAGTCTTCACCGCGCTCATCACACCGTTTTTAAAGGGCGAAATCGATTGGGTCTCGCTGAAAAAAATTTTACAGTTTCAAGTGGCGGGCGGCGTGAGTGGCTTTGTCGTGAGCGGAACAACGGCAGAAAGCCCGACGCTCTCTCGCGAAGAGAAGCGCCAGCTTTTTGAATTTGTGAAAAGTGAAACGGGCGGCCGTTTACCGATCGTGATGGGTACCGGTTCAAACTCGACAAGCGAAACGGTCGAAGCGACACAGTCGGCGGCGTCTTGGGGGGCTGATGCGGCGCTTGTCGTTGTGCCCTATTACAACAAGCCTCCGCAGCGTGGCCTCTTCCAGCATTTCCAAAAAGTGGCCGACTGTTCGTCTCTTCCCATCTTGCTCTACAATGTTCCCGGGCGAACAATTGCAAAACTCGAGCTCGGAACAATTACTGAACTCTCGTGCTTGAAAAACATTGTCGGAATAAAGGAAGCATCTGGTGATCTTGAATTCGGGCGCAGCGTTGTCGACGAGTGTGCAGACGACTTCATGCTCATCAGTGGTGACGACGGCACGTTCT
>JAYTHQ010000127.1:0-1574 GCA_043732445.1 Bdellovibrionales bacterium
ATAGCGAATCCGAACGATGTCGGGATCGCCATCGAGCGGACTTCCGTTCGCGAGCGCATGAACAGTTAGTGATGAAAGAAAAATGCAAATACAGACGAGAAGCTGCTGAAACATGCTTTAAGAATGGCATTGTCGTTTTCAAAAAGCAAAAGCCTCACTCGGGAGAAAAGTGAGGCTTCGGCCGTCGGCGTCTGTTTACGTTCGTACCGTCTCGTTCGAGTCGGACCACAAGCCCGAGACACGCCAGCGGTACGAACAAACGTACCGCCTAGACTGAGAAGTTAGTGCTCTTCGGCGCGAACTGGCTTTTTCGCTGCCACTTTCATGTCAGTTTTTGCCGCTGCGGCTTTCGCTGCGAGCGCCGCCGTTGCAGCCGTCTTCTTCGAATCTTCGAGAAGAATTGCTCCATCGGCTTTCGGATCTGGCGTCTCGACCGTATCGGTCGGCGTGGTAGCCCCGATTTTATTGAGTTCGAGAATCTTGCGACGAAGCTCTTGGCCGGCTGGCTTGTTGTCGCGAAGGTATTGCTTCGCTTGATCGCGGCCTTGGCCCATGCGCTCACCGTTGATCGAGTACCAAGCACCCGATTTTTCGATGAGTTCGTATTTCGTAGCGAGATCGACCAAATCGCCCTCGAACGAAATGCCTTCTCCGTACATGAGATCGAATTCGACCTTCGCGAACGGAGGAGCCATTTTGTTTTTCACGACCTTAACGGCCGTGCGGTTACCGACAACTTCTTCGCCGTCTTTGATGGCGCCGATCCGGCGAACATCGAGACGAACAGAAGCGTAGAACTTCAGGGCATTGCCGCCTGTCGTTGTTTCTGGGTTACCGAACATGACACCGATCTTCATGCGGAGCTGATTGATGAAGATAACGAGAGTCTTTGAGCGCGAGATCGCCGACGTTAATTTACGAAGAGCTTGCGACATCAGGCGAGCCTGGAGACCGACGTGGCTATCGCCCATGTCGCCTTCGATTTCGGCGCGTGGCACGAGGGCCGCAACCGAATCGACAACGAGGACGTCGATGGCGCCCGAACGAACGAGCGTTTCGACGATCTCGAGCGCTTGTTCGCCGGTATCTGGTTGTGAAATCAGCATGTCAGCTGTGTTTACACCGAGTTTGCGGGCGTAACCGATATCGAGCGCGTGCTCGGCATCGACAAACGCGACAATGCCGCCTTTTTTCTGGGCTTCGGCGATTGTGGTGAGTGCAAGGGTCGTTTTACCTGAGCTTTCTGGCCCGTAGATTTCGACGATACGACCTTTTGGAAGGCCGCCAATACCGAGAGCTATATCGAGCGAAAGAGCGCCGGTGCTGATCACTTCGACGTCTTTTTGCATCGAATCGTTAGCGCCGAGGCGCATGATCGAACCTTTGCCGAACTGCTTTTCAATCGCAGATACGGCGAGATCAAGGGCTTTGCCCTTTTGATCAGCGTTGCCGCCGGTGTTAACTGATTTCGGTTCTACTTTTTCTTTTTCTCTTCCGAATGCCACGGTATTCCCCTGTTTCTCGCCGAAGGTCTGGTTTAAGTGCGCGCCGCTGTTTAGGCAGTCGCTGAGATT
>JAYTHQ010000128.1:0-1569 GCA_043732445.1 Bdellovibrionales bacterium
CTCGTTCTCGTGCCGACTCGTGAGCTGTGCGAACAGGTTTACGAAAGCGCCATGAAATTCCGCGGCGAGAGCGGCCTTCGCGCTGTCTCGATTTACGGCGGCGTCTCCTACGACAAACAAAAAGAAGGCCTTCGCAACGGCGTCGAGTTTGTGATTGCAACTCCGGGCCGCTTGATCGATCTCTTCAAAGAAAATCTCGTCGACTTAAAACAAGTGCGCGCGATTGTCTTCGACGAAGCCGACCGCATGTTCGACATGGGTTTCAAAGACGACATGAAGTTCATTCTTCAGCGCGTTCCGAAAGACCGACAGTTCTTGGTCTTCAGCGCGACCTTGAATCTCGACGTGACCAACACCGCTTACCAATTCGGCGCAAATCCGGTTGAAGTGAACGTGTCGCGCGATCAAGCCAAAGCCGAAAATGTCGTCGATAAGATTTTCCATGTTGGCCAAGAAGAAAAGGGTCCGCACCTTTTGTCTTTGCTGAACGTGCACAAGCCTCGTCAAACGATCGTGTTTTCGAATTTCAAAATGAACGTTCCGCGCATCGCGCAGTTTTTAACTGACAATGGTCACCCAGCTGTTGGTATTTCGTCTTTGATGACTCAATCGCAGCGCACGCGCGTGATGGAGCAGTTTAAAGGCGATAGCGAAAATAATATTCTCGTTGCGACAGACGTCGCGGCTCGCGGTCTCGACATCAAAGGTGTCGACATGGTCGTGAACTACGAACTTCCCGACGATCCTGAAAATTACGTTCACCGCATTGGCCGCACGGGCCGCGCCGGCGAAAAGGGTATCGCGTTTTCTCTTGTTAGTGACCGCGACGTTGATGCGTTCGCGCGCGTGGAGCAATATTTGAAACACAAAATCGACGTCGATTATCTCGACGAAGGACAAATCGTAAAAGAATTTAAAGCGATGCAATCTGATCGCGGCTCACGCGGACCTCGCCCAGACGGCGGCGGACGCGGTGGCGATCGTTCGAGCGGACCGCGCCGTGACGGCGGCGGTCGCTCGGGTTCGAGCTCGGGCGGCGGACGCGGGGCTGAGCGCGATCGCGGTCCACGCCGCGAACGCGGCCCGCGACCAGAAGGCGCAGTCGCAGCAGCGGATGCGGACCGCACGTTGGCACGGCCCGAGCGCGGACCTCGCGGCGAAGGCCCGCGCAAAGAAGGCGGACGCGGACCAGGCGCGACGCCGCGCCCTGAGGGTAAGTCTGGCGAAACGCGCAACGCGGGTCGCGGCCCACGCCGCGAAGGTCGTCCAGGCGAAAAGCCGACTCAAACATCGAACGGTCGCGGAGTGCCAAACGGCAAAGCGAACGCCAACGCAAAAGCGAACGGTGCTCACAAGCACAAAAGCAAAGGGCCAAGCCGTCCTGATGCTTCGGCAGCAGCGAAAGCCGCGGCAAAGAATCAGCCTCTCGGTAAAAAAGTCGGTAGCTTCTTCAAGAAGCTCTTCGGCGGTTGATGAGCCTTGGGGCCCAGAATGAACAGGGCTTCTATTTTCTGATCAATTTTTCTGCTCAATAAAAAAGGAGAGGTGCGAAAGCCTCTCCTTTTTTTT
>JAYTHQ010000129.1:0-5506 GCA_043732445.1 Bdellovibrionales bacterium
AAAAAAATAATTTAAAACTAGACTCAAATTGTTTATTCATTTTGTCGATCAGTTTTACGTAAGCATGTTGCTTACAAACAAAAAACCCGCGGTCTATGATGGACCCGTTAGCCAATGGATGGCGAGATCAAGGAAGATTATTTATGCACGGAGGATAGTTTATGGGTCTACGTATTAGTACGAACATTGCGTCTTTGAACGCTCAGAAGAACCTCGCATTTACACAACGCGCTTCGGAACGCTCGCTCGCTCGAATGAGCTCGGGTTTCCGAATTAACCAAGCAGCAGATGATGCTGCGGGTTTAGCGATCAGCGAACAGTTGAAGGGGCAGATTCGGGGCTTGCGTCAAGCAGGACGAAACGCTCAAGACGGTATCTCGCTGGTCCAAGTTGCAGAGGGTGGTTTGAGCGAAACGTCGAACATGTTGATTCGCTTGCGAGAACTCGGCGTTCAAGCATCGTCTGACACGATCGGTGATACAGAGCGCAAATTCGTTGATGTTGAATATCAACAATTGAAGTCGGAAATTCAGCGGATCTCGGAAGTGACCACTTTCAACGGAAGAGATCTGTTAAACGGAACTGGCGGAGTGATCGATATCCAAGTCGGAACGCATAACGATGCGTTCAAGGATCGGATCTCGTTCAACGCTTCTGCAGCCAACTCAAGCATTGAATCGCTTGGTTTGACTTCAGAAGGTGCAAGCTCGAAAGAAATGGCGCAGATGTCGATCGATGCGGTCGATAAAGCGATTGTTTCGGTGAACGCGATTCGCGCGAACTTCGGTGCTATGCAGAACCGTCTGACGTCGACCACTGCGAATATCGCGATCTCTGACGAGAACCTCTCGGCAGCGAACTCACGAATCCGCGATACTGATGTGGCCGCAGAATCGTCTGAGCTCACTCGCAACAATATCCTGATGCAAGCCGGCATCGCGACTTTGGCGCAAGCGAACCAAACGTCGCAAATGGCGCTCAAGTTGTTGCAATAATCTCAACTGTTCTGATGAAGCCGGTCTTACAGACCGGCTTCTGAAAAGGTAGGGCCTATCCTTCCGGATGGGTCCTACCTTCTACTTCTTAACAGGAGCTTTTTATGATGACGACGATGAGTGAGTGGACCGGGTCCTTAATGATGGTTGCCCTATTGGGCGGCGCGCTTCTAATGGGTCTCGCGACGCTTTAAGATGCGCACGTTACTTTTTTCAGTTTTATTTTTGTTCATTGCTAGCCTGCTCGTCTCTTGCCAGACGTCGCGGGCTATTTCGTTCGCCTATCACGACGCGACTTACGGCGGCGATCAGTATAAACAATCAGATCAGACGTCGGTCCTTTTTTTAGTTGATGGGCTTTCAAGCGAAATTTTGCGAACGGCCCTTCAAACAGCGATCGTTCCCCACCTAGCCGACGCATTTACACTCTCGCGAAAGGCTCGTTTTCAACTAGGCCGCGCGGTTTTTCCGTCGCTCACCTTTCCAAACATCACTTCTATTCTGACTGGGCGGTCCGATGCCAAACATCCAATTATCGGGAACCGCATTTACATCGACGGCGGGTTGATCAATTTTGAAAACGTCGCAAGCTGGCCCGACCTCGCGCGCCTCATACAGAGACGAACGATTTTCACCCGACTCAGTGCTGAATCAGAATCATCAGTCAGCTATGCGTATGCGTTTTCCGGGGGCGCCACTGCCGGCCAAGAGAAAACGATTGAGAGTGGTGTCGGATATCTCGAAAATGATTTTGCGTCTGTTGATCTCGCAACTCTCGACTCGCTAAAAAAACTTTTGACCGAGACTCAAGTTTCAAAGTGGCCACGCTTTATTTTTGTTCATTTAATTGGCATAGACGCAACGGCACATCACAATGGACCGCTCGACTCGAGCGTGCAGTCTTATCTTCACCAACTCGATCGTGAACTCGGCGAAGTTTTCTCGATTCTCGATCATCCTAATGGCCTTGAACGTTCAAGTCGTCACGTGAGCTATGCGTTGACCGCCGACCACGGATTCAAGACAACTCCCGATCACTCCCCCCTTGACGAAGTCGTCATGAGACTTCATCGCAAATTTCGCTTGTTGGCCGACAATCGCGTCGCCCCCCTTTTTATTGATGAACCGATGACGAGCGAAGAAAAACTCGCACTCGCCGGCGCCCTCCTTCAAGTTCCGCACGTGGGTTGGGCGGCGGTGAAAACCGTCGATACCATCGAACTTTTCCGGCGAAATGGGCAACACGCGCGAATTAGTTTTGCTGAACCAGGTTGTTCTGACGGACAACGTGCAGCCCATTTTGAGTGGCTTCACACTGACACCGACGATTCTTCTGAATATGCGAGCCGCACACCAAAAGTTTATACATGCCTCAAACAGTTCGATTTAAGCACCGGGGTTGATGATGACAGCTACATCGTTCCGGCCTTCGTCGATTACTTTGCGAATCCTGGCTCCCCTGATATGGTTTTCATTCCTGACGATCACTCGGATTTTGCCGCGGGCTATGCAGGCAACCACGGCGGCATCACGCGTGAGGAAATGTTGGTGCCGGTGCTGACGAAAGACATTGACCTCCCTCGCGGCATTCAACCGACCTACGAGCTCATTCGATTGATGGATCTTGAGAAGTGATCAGGACGGGGTCTGAACTTGATATCGATCGCTAGCGCAACTGAAAATTAAAAACCCACGCTCCCGATGGAGGCGTGGGTTGACTGTTTTTGAGTGTGCCGGATCAAATCTCCGCGCACGCATTTATTCAAAACAAAATTTCAAAAAAATTACTGAAGGCTGCCGCGGAGCGCGTTTTGAAGTTTCGATGCGACCGTTTCAGCCTGCGTCGAAGTCAGATCGGCATTGCGCTGAAGATCAGTGATCCAGGCGCCTTTGGCGTCACGAGCGCCGACGAAAGCGACAACTGCTTTACTGTCGTTTGAGTTGATACCCGCGATTTTCAAGTACGCAGTCGCTTTCGCGCCTGCGTCGTTCATCGCGCTGATTTTCGCGACCTGAGCTTTGAATTGAGAAGCAGAAGCGAAGTCCGAAGTCGCGAGAACCGACTTCAAAACGCGATCGGTTGCCGCGACGTTACCTTCGAAAGTTTTAGGTGCACAGGCAATCGTTCCGCCTGCGTAAGTGTCGCTGCATCCGAATTCACAACCTGGGTAATAACCTGATCCGCCACCATAAATAGGACCACGGTGCCAGCCGTCATTGTAGCCGCCGCCGCCCCAAGAACCGCCGTGGTCGTTATAGTAGCCACCACCTGGATAGAACTGAGCCTGGGCCGTCGTCGCCGCAACAGTCAGTACCGCGAATGCAAAGACGAATGCGCGTAAAAAGTTAGTCATATAATCCCCTCTAAAAAGAGTGTTGTGTTTGAGGTCGCACCTAAACTGGATTTTCGGCTTTGAGCAATTGGAAAATTTTAAAGCGAGCTACTTACGGATGTAATTGTAGAAAGCTACAAGACCTAAAACGGCTGCCAGGCCGTAGAGGAGCGCGCTGACCAACGGCATGTTCAAGACGAAAGGGCCGTGCGTTGACTGAAACAACAGGGACGCGCTCACGATGCAGGCGCCAATGATTAAACCCAAAAACATGATATTTGATGACGTCTCGAGCGAACGCTTCACTTCATCAAGCTCGCGAAGACTCATCTGAAATGCAAAGTCAGGATTACCTACTCGGCGAATGAATTGTTTGAGCTGACGAGGAAGTCCTTTCAACAGCTGTGACGAATCGCGGGTGAAAAGTACTAACTCTTCTTTCATCCGATCAGTGCTGTAGCGGGACTTTACAATTTCGTCGGCAAACTCGAGCGCATAATCCAGGAGGTTGAAATCGGCCACGATCATTCGCGCCATGCTCTCGACCGTCACTATCGATTTGAAAAACAACATCAGCTCGCTCGGCAAAACGAGACGGTACTTACCGGCGATCGCGGTCGAATCCATCAAGAGTCTGCCAAAATCAACATTCTTCATCGAGAGACCAAAGTAAGGCGCCAAAAGATCTTTCAAATCTTTTGCGAACTGATCAACATTCACTTCATTCGAGTACGGCGCAAGCTCGACGTACTCGTAAGCGACCCGCTCGTAATCTTCATAGTAAAGCGCGACGAACATATTCGCGATCGAATCTTGGGTGCGGCGATTTAGGCGCCCGACTATTCCGAAGTCGACAAGCCCAATATGACTATCGGGAAGAATAAAAATATTTCCCGCATGAAGATCGCCATGAAAGAGCCCATCTTGAAAAACCTGTTTGAAATACGCACGAAGGCCGATGTTCATGACCTTAAGGCGATCTACACCGTCTTGCTCGAGCGACGCCTTTTGTGAAAGCGGAATCCCCGCTAAAAATTCGAGAACCAAAACCTTCTTTGACGAAAATTCGAAAAACACGTCGGGAATGATGACAGTCGCATCCGCCTTAAAGTTTTCCTGGAAACGGCGAATATTGTTCGCCTCGATCACAAAATTTGTTTCCAATTCCAGTGTTCGAAAAAATTCGTCAACAATCGCGGGAGGATTTAAAACCCGCGTCTCTGGAACATACTTCTGAAGCAGATCGGCCAAATAATAGAGAATGCTGACATCATCGGCGATCGTGCGCTCAATGCCCGGACGCTGGACTTTGATGACAACATCTGTGCCGTCAATCAAGGTCGCCCGGTGAACTTGCGCGATGCTCGCCGAACCCAGAGGCACTGGCTGTATGTCTTTGAAAACTTGATCGAGCGGCAGATCCATCTCACGCTCGAGGACTTTGCGAATTTCAGAAAATAGTAGTGGCGAAACTTGATCGTGAAGCTTTTTAAATTCTTCGACGAAGTCTTCGGGGACCAGATCGGGTCGAGTCGCCAGTACTTGACCCAGTTTAACGAAGGTCGGCCCGAGCTCTTCAAAAGCCATGCGCATGCGCTCGGCGGGCGTGAACTGCTCAATCCCAGGCTTTGCGAAACGTTCGAGGAGAAAGCGGCCGAGCCTAATTTTTTCCGCGACGTTTTGAAACCCGTTCTTTGCGAACACCCCGACTATCGTGCGGACCCTTGCCGCGTTTTTCAGGCTGAGACCCGCCCCGCGACTTCTTCTCATTCTCGGTCGATCGCCGTCCCGGTCTTTGGCCACGTTTTCCTCGCTCGTCGGCTTCGTCGTTTTCTTCGTTTTCGACGACGTCTTTTTTCTTTGGTGTCGGCATGTCCGTCAACTCGAAATCGACTTTTCCGGTCTCGATGTCTGCGCCCATCACCGTGACTTTTAAAACATCGCCGATCGCGTACTGAAGCCCAGACTTGCGGCCGACTAAGCGTAAATTTTCTTCGTCGAATTCGAAACGGTCGTTGCCGAGTTTCTCGATCTTCACGAGTCCGTCGACATCGTATTGGCGAAGCAAGACGAACACGCCGAACTTGGCGACCGAGCTGATCATTCCTTCAAACTCTTGACCCACAAAGCGGCGAATGAAACGCGCTTTTTTGATCGAGATCACCTTTCGTTCTGCTT
>JAYTHQ010000130.1:0-5472 GCA_043732445.1 Bdellovibrionales bacterium
AACAGCGGAGCGATGCTCGGGCTCTTCTCGGCCACTCCACCTGTCATTCGTGTCGTCAGTCTCGCGACGGGCGGAGCGTTTCTCCTTTTTGCTTTTGTCATCATTCAGTATCTACTGCCGATTAAATCACTCTTGCTAAGAGCCGGCATGTCGATTCTCTTGGGTGGAATTCTCGGCAATGTGACCGACCGAATTCTTTACGGTCACGTTGTGGACTTTATTTTCATCGGCAGCGCGACACGATTTTCACCGGCGTTCAATATTGCCGACGCGCTTCAGTGGGTCGGCTACGCCATGATCGCGACCGCTCTCATTCGCGAAGGTGAAGTTTTATGGCCAGCCAGCAATGCGCGAAAACGCATGTGGATCAACCCGCGCTTTCAACTCCGTTACTGCTTCATACTTTTGACGATCGGCCTCAGCTTTGCGGCCATCGCGGGAGTTTATAGCTACACGTTCTTACGCGTGACGATCATCGACTTCGGCGGCTCGCACCCGCAAGTCCTCTCGAATTACTTGACGCCATTTATCCTGAGCTTCTTAGCGGTGACGCTTGCCTTTGCGGCGATGTTAATTTTAGTTGGCCGCGTACTTTCGGCGCGCATCGCCGGCCCCCTCTACGCGTTCGAGCTTTTCCTGAACGATTTGATTGCCGGTAAACCGCGGGCCCTTCGCTTGCGAACTGGCGACGAGTTCAAGCAGCTAGAAATCTTAGCCGCGCGAATTAGCGATGAGTTACTAAAAGCGCGCGGCATCGCGCCGATTGCCCCACCAATTGAAATTCCGACCGAGCATTTGATCGTTCCTGACGGTGATCCAGAAGCAGCGAAATAGTTACTTTGTCGAGTACCGCAAGGATGCTGGTACTCCTAGAGGAGATTAGGATGATCTTGAAATCGTGGCTCGCCTTCGCGCTTAGCCTGTCGATTGCGTTCACGCCGCTGGCGTCAACGGCCTCTCTTCTCTCATCGCCATTTCCTCCTGGTTTTCTCACCAAGGCGAAAGCGCCGCGCCCTGTTTACGACGATATTCCGATCGAAACAAACGCGTCGGTTCGCAAATGGATTTACTTTTTCACTCATGAAAATCGTGATCGTTTCGATCGCTTCATGGCGCGCGGCGCGCGCTACCGAATTTTAGTCCAAGATATTCTTGAGGAAAACGGAGTTCCGGCCGAGCTGTACTATCTCGGTATGATCGAGAGCGGCTACGCTTCGAAGGCGCGCTCAAACGCGCGAGCGGTGGGTATTTGGCAATTTATCGCGCCGACGGCTCGACGTTACGGCCTCCGTGTAGATAAAGAAGTCGACGAGCGATTAGACGTCTTGCGCTCAACCCGTGCGGCCGCCAGATACCTGAAAGATCTGAAACTCGAATTCGGCTCTTGGTACATGGCGATGGCTGCCTACAACTGCGGTGAAGGACGTGTTCGTTCAGCGATTCGCCATCAACGCACCCGCGACTTCTGGACGCTGGCACATCGCCACGCGCTGCCGGCCGAAACGGCCGACTACGTTCCGAAGTTTCAAGCTGCAATGAGAATTGCGCGAAATCCGACGGGCTATGGATTTGGCTACATCACGCACTACGAATTTCCTGAATTGAGATTGGTGAAAGTTCGTCAGCAAGTCGCCCTGGAAGAGGTCGCTCGTCGGCAGAATGTTTCGGTCGCGAGCTTACGTGCGATGAACCCGCATCTGTTAAATGCGCGGGTTCCGCGATTAGCGAGTGGCTACGGAATTTGGGTTCCGAAAGCGCCGGCTCGTCTTTAGCCTCTTAAAATTATTTTTAGTTCTATTTTAAATTCAGACGGCGGAACAATTTAATCATGCCGTAGCAACCTGAGCGACCGGCATTGTAGCCGACGACATCAGGGCGACCTTGTGGGTTGCGGCAGCCTGCGGTCAGGACGGCGCCTTGTTTTTCTGAACCGTCTGACATCTCATCAGTTTGCGCGCCGGGATTTGTATTAAGGCGGTACTCGCGAGTCGGCGTGAATTTGATGCCGTTTGTCTTGTGCCCATCGATGATTGAAAACCCCAGTACTGATTTTGATTCAGCAAAACTGCCGTCTCTCCAGAAAATATAGTCAGTTTCGTTAGACATGTCTTCGTCCATCATCGCTTTGAACTTTGAGCGATAGGTCTCGTACATCTCTTGGGCGGTGCGAGTGCTCATCTCTGAACCTTGCATCTCGATATAATAGCTGCCATCAGCCTTCACGATGGTGCGACCAGACGCGGTTTTCGCAACGGGACTGACGTGAACGGGTTTCATGTTAGCGGCGAAAGCCGGAATTGCAACCAAGGCTGCAAACGAGGCGACTGCGAAGCGTGCGATAAATGAATTCACGAAAAACTCCCGGCTTGGTTTGATCGATGTCATTACAAGTTTCGCGCCCCGGCCGTCTCGAAGGCGGCGGCGCGTGGATTCGATCTGAACCTGTCGATTGACGGGAAAGAGAAAAAATAACTCGACAGTGACGCTTTACGTACGCGAAGCCTCGGTGATCTTCTCTATATAATAGCGTTTTGAGCGCTGATCTTTTTCGTCGTAGGCCACCAGAAAATCGCCGTCTAGCGAACGCACCAAGCCCTCCGGGTGAACAACTCGCGAGGCACCTGGCGATGAGCCCGATGAATAGACCATCGAAATCCGCTGTTGATTTGTGACCGCATCCATCAAGACGCGAAACACAGGCTTCTCGGCGAGCGCCTTCATAGAAAATCGATTCCAGGTAATTTCGCCTCCTTGAAATGCAAACGCCTCACCGAGAGTCGATTGCTCGCCCGTCTTTGCAAGACAACGGAGCGCGACTTCTAAGCAGGCCTTCGCATCATCGAGCGCTCTGTGGGCAGCGCCTTGCGGAAGTGAAAAAAACTGAATCAACGTTTGAAGACGATGATTCTGACTTTCGGGAAAAAGCTTTCGCGAGAGCAATGACGAACATAAAGCAGGCTCGGTCGGAAGCGGCAGGCCTCCTTTTTCGAACTCGTGAGCGACAAAACCCAAATCAAAAGGTGAATGGTGCGCTACCACGACCGCTCCCTGGATAAATCTGTGGAAGTCTGCGATTTTCTCTTGGATCGAGGGCGCCCCCTCAACCATCTCGTTGGTGATTCCATGAATTGCGATGACTTCGGCGCCCATCGTTTTTGTTGGCTTGATGAGAGTTTCGAAGGTTTCTGTTATTTCGCCGCTTTTCCATTTTACGCCGGCAATTTCGCAAATCTCTGCGCTGAGCGGATATTTTCCGCTCGTTTCCGTGTCGAAGGCGACGATGGTGAGATCGCGCCACTTCATTTGATCTATCTGCATCCAGACAGCCTACTCGAGCTCGGTCGAAAGATCCATGGCACGGGCCCTGCTCTTAGCTGAGTGTGGTCTGAATTTTTTAGTCGTCCCCTGCAACTGGAGGCTCCTGTGCGCAATAAAATGAAGCTGAAGCTGACACTTTTGAGCAAGTCAGCGGCCGTTTTTGGGCTTCTCGCGTCGCTGACTGCTTGTAGCGCTTCGAAGTGGCACGAAACGCAAGGCACGCCAAACACCGGCGATCAGATCGCGGAAAGGCAGGTCGTAACGCCGTCTCCGTTACGCATTGGTGATCGAGGCTTCGTTTCATCTGATCGCTTGTCAGCACCCGCAAAAAACCAATCAAAAAAGACGGCGCCGGCTCTTGAACGGAACGACGAAATCGAAATTACTGACCCACATCCAGAAAATGCTGAGGGCCAGTTCGAAGGTCTCGTTATTACCAGCAAAGTGCCGAACGTGAAGGGCACAAAACGCTTTTTTCCAAAAGCCTATGTTTCGCAAAAACCAGTTGTGCCGACCAATGAAGAAAACGCGCGCGACAAATACTTTGTCATTCAAAATATCGCGACCGAAAAATTACGCGTCTACCGCACTTGCTTCTCGAAATCGGCTTCGGGCGACTGCGTTCATAAGATGGTTTTTGAAACTGATATGGCGGCCGGAAAAGACACAAACCGTGGCCGTTCACTTTTAGGGAGCTACCGTATTTCAGAGTGGTTCAAATTTTACGAAGACGAAGATCACTTTTATCCGTCGTTTGCTGCCGAGAATTACCCCGATCTACCGAAAGTTGGCGAGGCACTTTCAGCGTGGCTGTCAAAGTCACGTCTGCCAAAAGGCAAGGGACTTATCCGCGGAGCTTTTGGTTGGTACACAGCGAAGATCAGCCCCAACGCCGACGATCAGTGGACCCATGGCACACTCGGTTGGGGCGTCGACGGCGGCAAATTTCTCGATGCGGCAAAAGATCCATCGAACGCCGCAGTCTTCACCCGGAGCTTAGGTTGCACTCGCATTGAGAACCAAGCGATCGCGCTCATGCGCGAAATCCTGCCAGTCGGCACGCGCATGTTTAAAGTCTACGCGAAAGAAGGCTATGCTGAGGCCGCTCGCGCCACTTATAAAGCCGACGCGAAAGTGCAGTGGGCCTGGGTTCTCACCCAAGACGGCACACTGTCGACGACAGCAAAGTCAGGCGCTAAACACAATTTAGTTCCGAAAGAAGCGGATGTCCTCGATCGCGGCACTTATTCTCTCAACCAAATACCTGAAGCAGTTCCGTTCCTCGCGGGCATTAGCAGCAAAAACGAACAAAACGGCAACCTCTACAACATTGCTGAGTCATCGCTCAAAGGCGTCCTCTTGGTCGACGAGGGTCGTCTCGCGGGTTACGAACACCCGGCCGAACTCACCGTTGGCGGATTCGAAGATCATAAACTTCCGTCGCTCGTAGTTTCGGCGGGCGTAAGAGCAAAGCCAGTGAAAGCGGCCTCTTTACCGACTCTGAAGAACGCGTCGTTTAATTAATTTTTCGATGCGGACATCGCTTGAAGGAGTTCGAAATGAAAGTCGACCTTCAGAGAGCTTTCGCTGAATCTTTTTACTCGTTGTCTTGCCGTGCGCGAGTTGGAAATTCCGATTTTGCTTCGGCGGCGAGATCCGCAGACTTTTGAGGATCTCGATCAACTGCCGCGGCATCTTTCTTTGGACGCAAGTTCGGGAACAAGCCTTTTTTCTTTTTGCCGTCCCAGTACTCTTCATGTTTGACCGGAAGCGGCTTTGGACGTTTGCTGTTTCGCTCGGAAACGTCTTTCACGATTTGATCGTAATCAGATTTATCGTTCTTCGTCGAGCCGCCAGCGCCCGCAAACTTTGAAGCCTTCTTGCCGTCAGGAAGAACCGTCTTCTGGTGAATCTCGAATTTCACGAAACCACCGCCGGGGCGAGTATCGTGCGGGCCGCGATCATCGTCTTTTGCCTGCGCACTGCCGCTCACGAGAACAGATTCGTTCTTCAGCCCACTTTTTACTTTATCGATTAAGAGATCAAGACGTTGATCCGAGACATTCTTCGCAACGACCATCTCTTGGCTCTTAACCGACTCGCGGTAAACAACCGACGTCACTTCGATATCTGAATCTTCAAGACCTTCGGTGA
>JAYTHQ010000131.1:0-16218 GCA_043732445.1 Bdellovibrionales bacterium
ATCGTTGCCATGAGACAACAAGAGAAGGCGCGGTTTTAAGCGATCTCGGTGGAGTCCCTTGATCGTTTTTGAGCAATTGAGTTTCGATTTTTCAGATCCTGGCGTTCGTCTTGGTATTGGCAGAACGGTAGCTTTTGCCTGCTGCACGTCACTCGTGCTTTATCGACACTTGTTAACGAATGTTCACAATCGCGGCTTTTAAATTAAAAAAGTTTATGCGTGGAGCAATGCTGCCTGGCTCGAAAGCCGCGTCTGTCTTGAAAAACTGCATGACTGCTGTCGGCGAATTCGAATTTTTAAATTTGGATCTGTGCTGTATCCATTAATACGAATCCGTTGAAATATCTGTGAGGCCAGAGAGAGTGTCGAAAAAAAGCAACAATGCTTCGATTGCGCCGCGTAATGAGTGGTCTGCGTCCCGCAAAAAAAGATTGCCTTCTCAATTTATCAATTCCTACGATTAGGCTCAGCACGTGCGTCTAGAGTCTTTCAACTATTTGGTTGGACGAATGTAGCGGGCGTGTACAAAGCGAATTTGGTTTACAGCAGCAAGTAAAAACAGAACTGATCAATGAGCGGGTTTGCTCGATTGATTACAACTTAAGGAGATCATCATGAAACGCTTAGCACTTATCGTCAGCGCCATCGCTATGACAGCGACCGCTTACGCGCAAGATGCGACAGAGTTCAAGAACAGTGGCGAATTCCGCGCCCGTTACGAGAACTACTTTAACAAATCAGGACAAGACAACGGACAGGGCGAAGCTCACGTTGATGCGCGCTTGAAATACAACCTCAACATCCGCAAGGGCGAGAAGCTCCAGGCGAACCTTGGTGTCGTACATTCGACACGTTTGGGCGCAACTCCTGGAAATGGTCCGATTGAGCCGCAGCCAGAAACTCAAGGTAACTATAATACTCCATCGTTTAACGGTTTGGTCGTTACTCGTGCGTGGGGTTGGTGGCGTGGTACCGATGCTGTTTCGTTCAAAGTTGGACGTTTCGGTATCGACATCGCCGACGGCGCAGTTTTCTCGGAAAATGACTGGGAAGCCGTTCCGTTCTCACACGAAGGTCTTAACGTAGCGTTTGATTCGTCGCTCGCCGTGTTCAATCTTTATGCCGTAAAACAAGCTGAGCTTGGGCAAAAAGTTGGCGGCGGCAACAGCGACATGGAACAGAACTACTACATGTTGACAGCTGATCTGAAAAACATGCCAGAAGTTCTCAAGATGGCGAACATCCACTTGATCGACGTCACTCGCGACTCTCTGGGCGCGGGCGCGGGTAACGGTGCGAAAAACTGGCAGCACATCGGTTTAACACTTGGTGGCGATGTTGCAGGCTTCATTTACAAGGCAACAGGCGCATTCCAATTCGGTTCATTCGATAAGCCAGACGCAACAATTGAACGCAAGCTGTCTGCAAGCATGGTCGACCTCATGGCGGGCTACGGCCTCCCAGAAACAATGGGCCTCAAGGTTTCTGTCGGCTACCACATGGATAGCGGCGACGACGGAACTGCTGATACTCAAAAAGGCTACCAAGGTCTGTTCTATGATCGTCATAACTACGCTGGTTTGATGGACGTGGTTCAGTGGGGCAACTTGTCGCAAATCAACGTTAACGCGTCGATCATGCCGATGGAAGATCTCGAAGCTGGCGCAGGTTTCTACCTGTTCAGTCGTTCGACAAACTCGGGCAGTATTGTCACAGGTGACGCCTATTCAACGCCGAACGCTGTGGTTCCAGCTGCTGCTCTTCAGTCGGGTCAATCAGCGATCGGTAACGAGATCGACGTATTCGCTAACAAAGCTTACGGCCCCGATCTGAAGATCGGTGCTCGTTACAGCATGTTTATGCCAGGTAGCGCACTCAGCGGCGGTACGGCGAACGTCAGCAAGAACGCTCACATGGGCTACCTCCAAGCTTCGATGGGCTTTTAATAAGTCAACTCACGCCTCTGGCGTGAGGGCGCTTCGCAGGTTTGCTCAGCGCGATTTGTGCTAAGCAGATTTCGATAGAACAGGTCGGACTAACGTCCGGCCTTTTTTATTTGGGTGAGTGGTCGCTGAGCGACACGGATGATCGCCACATTCGCTCACAAACTCCTGGCCCTCTTGCCTTAGCCATTGGTCGAGTCTTTGCTGCGAACTCTTCGCAACGTCGACGTCGAAACCGATAAGCCCTTGTGGGCAAGTTCGTTCGATTCATTTCATTTCTGATTGTCTTGGGTCTCGCGGCGCAGAGTTTTGCCGGAGCTCCGAAAAGCACGCTTATTTTAAACTCGCCGCTGACCAAAGAGTTAAACGCGATTTTGAAAGCTGGCGACTCTGTTCATCATTCACTTGTTCTGCAAAATGAAGAGTTAACCGACATCGGTATTCGAGATCTTTTGAAGCAGATTGGTCACGCACGCTCTCGACTCTATCTAGCGAAGACTTACGAGCGTCCGCATCTTGTGCGAATTCTCGATGCGGCAAAAGAGCAATTCGAATTGAGTCAGGTGGCCTACGGCAAAGAGCGACGGGTGAGATTGACCGAAGGTTTCAATCAGCTCGTGAATTTGGTGAGAATTTATAAGCTTGATAAGACGTACGGAATTTATTTTTGCCCGCTCGATCGCTCGACATGGGTCCAAACTGGTAACAGGGCTCAGTATCCTTTCCCGGCGACGGGAACTCGGGAGCCTTGCGGTATCAAGGTTGAAAGATAAGTCGTGGGTCAATTCTTCGCCTCATTTTCTAAAACCACCCTGGCCTTCGGTGCGATCGTGATCGGATTTATTTTTATCGTTTTATCTGATCCGCCTAAGACCGCTTGCGATTCGCAATTAGAATTGTTTATGAAGGTCCAAGGCGATTTTGTTTATGCGAGAACGAGCGGGGTTTCAAAGCAGCCGCTCATCAAAGAGCTTTATGCGAATTGCCAGGTAGCGAACAGTCCAGGCGGATGTTTTGAGTTTTTCCTTCGTTTGAAAAAATTAAATCAAGATCTGGATTCGATTCCACGGCAATGCTCAGAGACGATGGGTGCCGATGCTCCGTTGAAGTCATGGCTTTTGAAAAGTATGACCCTGATGGCGCAGATCTCGTGGGGTGACCGGGGCCCGGCGTCTGTCACACGCAGAAGCGCGTGGTTTGACACGAGTGATCTTGCGTTGTTCTGCGGACTCAAAAAGAACGCAAGCCAGTTGTACGGGATTGAGAAGGTCGATGAGTGGCGAGAAGAGGTTTTGGGCCTCTTGCCCGAGGCCTCGAAGCTGGATCGCGAACAGCTCTTTCAGAAAAGTCTATTCGCGACTGCGTGCGAGGCCTTTCGTTAGTTAGAGCGAGACGACAGAGAGTCGGTCAACGCGAAGGAGACCTGCACGCAGTGATCTCACTTGAACATTGATTTTAAAAGATGGGTCTTCTCGATGTTCGAGCTGGTATGAGTTGATATGCCCGCGCCGAGAAAAAATATTCCATTCAGTCGGGTTGAGTCCATAGAGAGAAAGTTGCTCACGTAAGGTCTGAAATTGGCGCTCGTTTGCGTAAAGTGAAAATGCTCCCATGGCCCCTCGAAGAGTTAGATGTTGTGCGCACGATCTTGCGCTGTTGTGCAGGCTGCTAAAGCAAGAATCGGGCGCGGCTAAGGGCGTGCTAGCGCCAGTTCGCGGTCGGTTGTCCGGATGAAGTCTCAATTTCCTGTCCGGAAATCGGCAAGCTGGATTCAATCGAGGTTGATTGACCGAGGCGGCAGTCGCAAAATCGTAAAAAATTAGGAATCGCGCAGGCCCTAAAGGGCAGGAGATCATGATGAAGCGTTTTTACGCAGGTCTTTTATTGGTTGAATTTATCGCGGCGGGACTGGCTCCCGTTATCTTTATAAATATCGAAAATCGACTTTTAGCCGGAATGATCGCCGGAACGATCTTTGTGGCGCTCGGAGTTTTTATATTAGTGATTGGTTTTCAATCTCGTCCGTTCAGAAAGACGCCGACCTTTTGGGCGGGCTGTCTGCACCTTTTTGGAAGCGCGCTCCCGCTTCTGGTGACACGAATTTTAAACTTTTCGAAAGGCTTTGAAGATATGTTCGTACTGGGTTTACCCGGGCCGGTGTTTCACCGAGTTTCAACGATCATCTTTTTCATTTTAATGCTCGCGACGGCTTTTGACCTCGTGAAAGTCTGGCGAACTCAAAAAACATAAATCGATTTAATTTATACTAACAGTACAAAAAACCCGGCCTGGTTCCTTCTCTTGCGTTCATTCGGGCCGTTGGCCCGAGGTAACGCTACAGCGGCCCGGGCGATCCTTACACGGCGAAAGGTTTTGGCGAAATCGGCTCTGGGCGTTCGAAGAAGTCGAAGGCTTCTTGGCCGAGTGGAAGCATCGCGAGGTTACGAGCTTTTTTTACTGCAGCGGCGACTTTCTTTTGTTGAGCTAAAGAGAGTTTGCTGATGCGCGCAGGCGTAATCTTGCCGCCTTCGCTGATGAACCGACCGAGAGTTTGTGGGTCTTTGTAGTCGAAGTGGTAGTCACCAGGGAATTCGGGGCGGTACTTCGAACGAACGTTTTTTCTCATGGACTCAAATCCTTCTCAAAGGGGCTCAAACAAGGACTTGGGTATACGATAGAAATCGTTTGCCAACAAGCGGCTTTTTCCCTATACCTACCCCTTCTTGCACAACTTGGGAGAGTCGATGGGACGCTGTGAACTGACGGGCAAAGGCCCTGTAGTTAAGAATTTGGTTAGTCATTCGAATATTAAGACCAAGTCGACTGCTCAACCGAACATTCAGAAAAAACGCCTCTTTAGCCAAGCACTCGGCGAGATGGTGACCCTTCGTATTGCTGCTAGCGCAATTCGCGATATAGAGCACACGGGCGGTGTCGATAAATTTATTCTGGCGACGAAAGACGAGAAAATCTCGAAGCGTGCTGCAACAGTTAAAGCTCGGATCCGTCAAAAACTGACCGGTAAGAAAGCCTAAGGGGTTATTAGATGAAGCTGAAAATCCGCAAAGGCGCAAAAGTTCAGGTTATCTCGGGTTCGGATAAGGGTCGTCAGGGCACCGTCCTGGCAGTTGATCCAACGGGCATGCGAGTCAAAGTCGAGGGCGTTAAAATTCAAACGCGTCACTCGAAACAGAATGGACTCGTGAAGAGCGAAGGATTCATCGACTACTCAAACGTCAAGTTGATGGAAGCTGCTGCTGCCGGCACAGCGAAAAAGAAAACAGCCAAAAAGACCGCGAATAAAACAGCGTAAGCCGTTTTTCAAATGCGAAATTGAAGAAAGAGGAGCGAAAGCTTCTCTTTTTTTTTCTGCCGGTCTGTTGTGTTTGTAAAGGCGTCGCCTTCATGTTGGCCGCAGGTCCAAGGCTGCTTGAGTCGATTGATTCATGGCCTGCGTATGAACTATCGGGTCTCGGCTTGAGCATCTTTCAATGTGGCGCCAATCTGTTAGGCTTTTAGGGGCGCTCTTGCGCAGATATCTACGAGTAGCGTACAAAACGGAGCGCTCTTTGGTGGGCAAACTCTTGCTGGTTTGGAGAAGATCAAATGACGACTCGGATGACGGTAGCGATCTTGGTTTTTTGTTTTGGAGCCTTTGCTCAGGCAGCTGACGAGAAGGCCTCGGAGTTTGTTATTTGTAAGAGTTCGAAAGCTGTTCGCACCTTGAGCGTTACGCCGGACAGTAAAAATGGCTCGGCTACCTGCAAAGTCACTTACACGAAGGCGGGCATCGCTGAAACTGTCGGTGAGCATACCAACAAAGCTTCGTGTCATTCGATTTTCGACCACGTGAGAGAGTCTCTTCAGGACTCAAAATGGAATTGCCGAAATGTCTCGGCATCGATAACGACAAGCCCGGAAGTTTCAAAGCAGTGACCGCCGAGCTGGACGTCGCCATTTGCCAGATGACCTCAGTTGATGATGTCGCGGTGAACGTTCAGCAGATTTTAAATTTGCTGTCGACTTTAGAAGGTCCGACCCCGGACCTTGTCTGTTTTCCCGAAAACTCTCTTTATTTTCGCATAAAAGAAGGCTCAACGATTCCGGCGCTCGATCTCGATGACGAACGTCTAAGGCCTTTAATGACTTGGGCGAAGACGCGTGGAGCATCTTTACATCTAGGGTCAATTCCGCGCTTCGGCGGTTCGGGAAAACTGTTTAATTCGTCGGTGCTGATCGGGCCTGACGGCGTTGCGCGCGACGTGTACCGCAAAATCCATTTATTCGACGTTGATGTTGCCGGCCATCATCCTGTTCGCGAATCCGATGTGTTTGCGCCCGGGGCTGAGCCGTCGGTCATAGACATTAAGGGCTGGAAGATCGGCTGCACGATTTGTTATGATCTCCGCTTTTCGGAATTGTTTGCTGTGTACGCGCGGGCGGGTGTCGATGCGATTTTGATTCCGTCAGCTTTTCTTGTACCGACGGGACGCGCCCACTGGGAGATTTTGACGCGCGCGCGGGCCATCGAAAGCCAGGCCTACATTCTGGCGGCTGCTCAGGGCGGTTTACACGCTGATGGTAGGGGCAATAGCAGGGCGACGTATGGTCATTCAATCATTGTTGATCCTTGGGGCGAAGTAGTTGAAACTCTACCCGACGATTTCGGTGAGAAGCGCGTTCTTCGCGCTCGTTTAACGAGAAAGCGAATCACGCAAGTGCGTGCGCAAATTCCGATGAGTCAGCATCGCCGCCTATAAATGTGCGGCGGGGAGACGCCGTTGATGAAGAAAAAATTTAGCGTTTTATTTAGCGCTTTGATGATGGTGGCCGCGACGTCGGTTGTCGCTTCGTTTGCGCAGTCGCAACCCGAGGAGACCGATGAAGCTCGCGCCGCGATGGAGAAAGCCAAACATCGTCGTTACCCCGGCGGTCGAGACGAGCAGGAATTAACCGTTCAAACCGTGTTGCCCGTTGTGACGCGCTATCCGGAATCGCCAAAGGCTGCGGTCGCGCCCACCCCTGAATCTGATACCGATATTCACGACTAAGTCATAAGTAAGGATGCACCTATGAGCGACAACCATGTTTCGAACTCGGCCGTTGTTCACGAAGAGGTTCAGCGCGAGACCATGGACGTTGATGTCTTGATCGTTGGCGGCGGGGCGGCCGGGCTCTCGACGGCGCTTCATTTGCAAAATTTAATTTTAGCTCACAATGAAGCCGTCGCCACAGGCACAAAAGTCGGTCCGGCGATTCCAGATCAGATGATCGTCGTCTTAGAAAAAGCGTCGGAGATTGGTGCCCACGCGCTCTCGGGTGCCGTTTTGAATCCGATTGCGCTTCGCGAACTTGTTCCGAATTTTGAAGAGATGGGCGCTCCGCTCGATACTCCGGTCATCGGAGATGCTGTTTATTTCTTGGGGCAGACGTCGAAATTTAAATTTCCGATCACGCCGCCGCCATTTGAAAATCATGGAAATTATATCGTTTCGATTTCGAAGTTAAATCGTTGGCTCGGACAACAGTGTGAAGCGAAAGGAATCAACATCTTTCCGGGCTTCGCTGCGGTCGAGGCTTTGTATGAAAATGGCAAAGTCGTTGGCGTCCGAACAGGGGATAAAGGTCTCGATAAGCACGGCAACCGCAAAAGCAATTTTGAAGCGGGCATGCTTTTGAAGTCAAAGATCACCGTCTTTGCCGAGGGCACGCGCGGGTCGCTGTTTCAGAAAGTCGCGGCTCAGCTAGGTTTGACTGACGGAAAAAATCCGGATGTTTACGAACTGGGCGTGAAAGAAATCATTCAGTGCCCACCGGGGTCGGTCGAAGCCGGTCACGTGATACATACGCTTGGTTTTCCTTTGCGAAAAGGCGTTGGCGGCACGTTCATCTACACGTTGCCTAACGATCAAATTATTTTGGGCGTTGTTGGTTATCTCGATACGACTGATCCGCTCTTTGATCCTCATCGCATGCTTCAGCAACTCAAGGCGCACCCGTTTATTTACGACATGATTAAGGGTGGAAAAGTCATTACTTACGGCGGTAAAAGTTTGCCGGCCGGCGGTTGGTTCTCGATGCCGAAGCTTTATCATGACGGCATGATGGTCATCGGCGATTCGGCCAGCATGATCGACGTCAAAAAATTAAAGGGCATTCATCTTGGAATGAAGGCCGGAATCTTGGCGGCCGAGACGGCGCTTGAGTCGATCCTTGCGGGAGACTCGTCGGCGGCAGTTCTGAAGTCCTACGAAGAGAAGGTCGATAACAGCTACATTCGCAAAGAGCTCTGGAAGACGCGCAACTTCCACCAGACGATTTCGAAGGGCATGTTTGCGTCGTTGCCGCTCATTGGACTTCTTGAGGTCACGAACGGGCGAGGGCTGGTCGATAATATGCGAATTCGTCATAAAGACTATGAAACGACCGAGTCGGTTCTTGATGCCTGGGGGCCCCAGCCCTGGGAGCAAGACGCGAATATTTTACCGAAGCCTGATGGCGTCTTGTTCTTCGACAAACTCTCGAGCGTGTACCTCACCGGCACCATGCATGACGAGGACTCGCCGAATCATCTGCTGGTGGCGAACACCGGCGTTTGCCGTGATGTTTGCTACGAGAAGTATAACTCGCCTTGCAATCACTTTTGCCCCGCGAACGTCTACGAGATGGTCCCTGACGTCGAGATTCCAGGTAAGAAACGTTTGCAGGTGAACTATACGAACTGTATTCACTGCAAGACTTGCGATATTAAATGTCCATTCGACAATATCGACTGGACCGTTCCCGAGGGTGGGGGCGGCCCGCAGTATAAAGAAACCTGATTCGGATATCAGATTTTAGAACCGAACTCCGACGCCTGGAAGCGGAGTTCTTGAAGGAGTTTTCGATGCCTCGTTTTTTCGCGATGACCTCGCGCGGTTTGGGTGAAGTTCTCGAGCAAGAGTTACGCGAGATGGGCATTGAAAAGGTTGAGCGCCTTTTCGGCGGCGTTCAATTCGAGGGGAACTGGGGTTCGTGCTACCGTGCAAATCTCCGGTCGCGGATCGCAACCCGAATCCTGCTGCCGATTCTGGATTTTCCTGCTTATACGCCCGACGATCTCTACAATAATATTCTCAAACATGACTTCACGAAATATATTTCACCGACGGGCACAATTGCTGTTGAAGCGAACGTTCGCGATTGTGGCCAGTTCCGCGATCAGCGTTTTGTTGCGATGAAAGTCAAAGACGCAGTCGTCGATCAATTTCGCGAAAAGTTTGGCGAGCGGCCTAACGTTGATACCGATCATCCAGATTTGCGCATCGTTGTTCGAGCCGTGAACAACGCGTTCTCGGTCAGTCTTGATACATCGGGCGAGCCACTTTTTAAGCGCGGGTACCGAGTGGGGCATTCGGAAGCTCACGTGAAGGAACATCTCGCGGCAGGTATACTGAAACTCGCAGGCTATACGGGCGACAAGCCGGTGGTAGATCCGATGTGCGGCTCAGGGACTTTTTTGATTGAAGCGGCATTGATGGCGTTAAAAATTTCGCCGGGAACCTTGCGCAAGGGTTTTCTATTTCAGAAATTGGCGGGCTTCCAGCGCGATGTTTGGGAAGCCGAAGTCGACGCAGCGTTAAATGAAGAGCTCGATGAGATTCCGTTCAAAATGTACGGCTATGATTTAGATCGTGCCGCTTTGAAAGCCGCGCAGGCGAACACCGAAGAAGCGGGTGTCGAGAAATTTATCGAGTATCAGCGTCAACCGATGGAAACGTTAACCGCTCCGGTTGAAGCGGGCTTGTTCGTTGTCGATCCGCCGTTCGGTGAACGGATGGGCGATAAGGATCAGCTGCTAGATACTTACAAAGATCTCGCGCACATCATGAAGACCGGATTCAAAGGCTGGGATTGCTACGTCCTCTCGGGCGCGCCCGAGCTGTCGTCGGCCATGAAGCTGAAGGCTGAGCGGAAGTTTCCGCTCTTTCATGGGCCTATTGAATGTCGCCTTTTAAAATACAAAATGTTTTAGCGTCTTTAGGCCGTTCAGTTAGAACGGCTTGTAGGTCGCAAGCCAGGCAGCCATTCCGCCAAATGCTAAGATCAAAACCCAGAACAGTTTTGCAAGCTTTGGCTGACGGTAGATCAGCGCGGGCAGTCCGCCCAGGATGAGCCATATGACGAGTTTGGCCACCGCCCAGCCAGGTAAGCCGTGTAAGTAGCCGAGCTTCGCAAGTAGGCCGAAGCCGCCGATGAGCGAGAGTAAGAGGCCAATCCCGTGAAACATGGCCGACCACTTACGGCCAGGGTAGTTGCGCGTGCCTCCGCTGATAACGTGAAGGCACATTCCGCCCAGCGATAAGATGACCGAGAAAATGCCGACGAGATGGAGAACCGTATAGAATTCGACTGACATGGAGTGAAGCCTCTTGCCCGAAGGCGTGTTTTTTTAGGTCTAGGCTTGTCGTACCGTGTTTCGCGGGAGAGGGCAAAGAGCAGTGACAAGGCGCTTAAGAGAGGCACATACTTGCGGCATGGCCCAAGACCTTAAGATCTCGGCAGCGATTCGGAGTGCGTACGCGGAGGCCAAGGCCACACGCCTCAATGCTCATGCGCCGTATTCGAAGTTCCAGGTGGGTGCAGCTCTCATCACAAAAACTGGCGAAATCGTCACGGGATGTAATGTTGAGAACGCTAGCTACGGCGCAACAGTCTGTGCTGAACGGATTGCAATTTTCAAAGCGGTCACGGAAAAGCAGCGGTCTTTTTCGGCCATTGTTATTATCACCGATGCGGCCGAACCAGCGCCGCCGTGCGCCTTTTGTCTTCAGGTGATGGCAGAATTTTTTGAACCGACAACGAAAATCTGGCTTGCCGATTTAAAAAGTATTCGCTCGGTGCATTCGTTTAAGTCGCTTTTACCAGTTCCGTTTGGTCCTCGGCAGCTCGCTGACGCGAAAGCGACTGCGTCCAAAAGTTCTCGGCGTCTATGAGCCCACGGGAAGCGATCCTTCTTGTTTACGGTCTAATTTTTGGAACTTCGACGCCGTACCTGAAGCCTAAAAATCGATTTTTATTTCCGACGGCGATTTTTTCGTTCGACAAAGATCTAAAGTTTTTTTTGGGCGGTAGCGGAATCTGCGCAGAGCTGCGATCGGGTACAGATCTTTTGATCGTGAATACCAATCAGAGCGACGCTTCGAATCTTTGGGCGCACGAACTTCGTCGAAATGGCGGAATCGAATCGAGTTCGCTGGTCTTAAATTCTTTAAACGGAGTCTTTGGGGACGCAACTCAAGTGACATCGTTTGCGCCGCGCGCCGTCTTTGCGCACGCCGAAGATTTAAACGAGCATCCGTGGCTCGCGGGCGTGCCGTTCAAAAATGTTGAGCACGAGATCACGATTCTCGTCGGCGACGAGACGGTTCATCTGATTCCAGTCTCAGGTTGTGCGACAACGAGCGACCTCGTTGTGTTTTTTGAAAAGCGATCGGTGATGATGCTCGGTTCGCTTTTTAGTAACCGAATTCATCCTCAACTTTATTTTGGTGCCGCCGCTCGAGCCAAGCACTGGATCGAAACTCTTGAGATGCTGATGCTAAAGTATGCACCCGCGGTCGTCGTGCCTGGCGAAGGCCAGATGGGTTCTATCGGCGATGTCCAAGAATTCGTTCGGTACTTAAAAGCGTTGACCGATCCGAACGTTGATTTTTCGTACTGCCGGGAGAATTTTGACTGGACTGAAATTCCGAGTGCCACGTCGCTTGAAGAAAATTTTGATATTCTTCGCCGCAACGTCAAGACTCACACGTCTATGAACTGAACCGTCGTTCGGCCGTTAAAGGTCTTTTTCTTCATCTGTCAGCCCCAGATGCTTTGAGATTTTCTTTATGGCTTTTTGCATCTGCGGGAGATGCGCAAGGGCAGCTTTTGTTTTTAAAAAAGCTTGAAGTGGTTGAAGCGGGCTCCCGCCGTATTGTCCTGGCTTTAAAACCGATTTGGAAATGGCAGAGAGCGCTGCAACTTGCACGTTGTCGGTAATTTCGATGTGCCCGGCCACAACTGTTTTTCCGCCCGTTACGAAATTCGCACCGATCTTACTCGAGCCTGCGATCGTGAAACCTGAGGTGAGGACTGAGTTGCGCCCGATTTGGTTATTGTGCGCGATGTGGACGAGATTATCGATGATGACTCCGTTTTCAATACGGGTCTCACCAAAAGTTCCGCGGTCGATGGTGACGCAGGCACCGATATGGACGTCGTCGCCTAGAACGACGCGCCCCTGATGAGGGATGCGGGTGTGATTGAATTTTTCATCGTGGGCGTAGCCGAAGCCCTCTTTGCCGACGACGGCGCTCGGATGAATTTCGCAGCGGGCACCGATTAAAGTCGAGTGGCCGATAAACGCGAGCGGATGAATAACGGTCGAAGCGCCGATGACCGAGTGATCTTCAATGACAGCGTTTGCTCCGACGTAAGCATTTTCGCCGATTTCGACGTTTGCGCCTATGAAGGCATGCGGCCCTATGCGTGCGCTGGCCGCGATCTTCGAATTCATTCCGATGATCGCGGTCGGGTGAACGTCTTTTATAGCGATGTTCGTGTAGGGAGTTGCGCGAAAAAACTCGGAGATGACCAGGGCCATTGCCTTTTCGGGATTGGGCGCGATTAGAACTGTGCGCCCGTTTCGTGCCTGGAAAACCTGCTCTTTAGCTTTGGGAGGAACCACAAGGACGGAGGCGTTGCCGGCCAATCCCGCAGCAAGAGCCTTCGGGGTTGCCAGAAAGGTCATCTCATTTTTTTTAGCTACCTCGGGAGATTCGATAGCGGTAATCGGCTGGGTGAGATCGCCGATCGTCTCACTGAATAACGTGGGAAACTTTTCGAGAATTTTGGCGCAGGTGAGGACAGGAGTTGGCGTCATGTTGCCTAGAGTTCTAAACCGAGCTTAATGACTTGTCTTCTCGAAAAGTGTGTCCTAGTTTCGGGCTATTAGGTTCGTACGTGAGCACACGGAGGATGGATGGCTAAGGCTAAATCTGCTTCTAAACCAGCGAAGGCTAAACCAGCGAAGGCTAAAGTAGCTTCGAAATCTGGCGGCAAGAGCGGCGGCGCGAAAGCGAAGTCCTCGAAGCCAGCTGCGAAGCCGCCGTCGAAGGCCACGGCGAAGGTAGCGAAAGCTCCTGCGAAAGCGGCAGCGAAGGTTCCGGCGAAAGCAGTTAAGACTCCCGACAAGCTGACCAACAAGCCGGTCAAAGTTGCTCCTAAATCAGGCAAGACAGTGATGACTGTGCAATCGGTAGCAACGTCTGTCGGTAAAGCGGCTCTGAAGGTGGCGAAAGCGGCTGCGCATGCTTTGACGCCGGCGAAGGTTGAGCCGGCGAAGGCTACAAAGCCCGAAAAACCGGTCAAGACTCCGAAGGTAGCTCCTAAAACCATGAGTAAGGTCGAGAAGCCTGATGTCGCTCCGGAAGAACCGGAAATTGTTCCCGCGGTTCTCGTTGAAGCCGAGGCTTCCGCAGTGGTTGAGGCCGAGGCTACAGAAAAAGCGCCTGAGAAAAAGAAAAAGAAAGACAGCCTGAAGATCGATCGCAACGGTGATCTTGAGCTACAGTGGCAAAGCCTTCTCGATAAATCGAAGGGACTGAAGCCAGTTCCTTACAAAATGTCCGAGAACTATGAGGCAAGCACGCCTCTTCAGCACAAAGTTTTGGGCTGGGGCTATGTTCTCTCATCGGTCAATAATCGTCTTGAGGTTCTGTTTAAAGACGGAATTAAGATGTTAATCGCAAATTACAAGGCTTAACAAAGAGTCCTGGGTCGCCTGCGTTCTGGGCGACCGGGTGATTTTGTTGGACGAGCGCCTGATTCTGCATTACCTCTAGTCCACTATATGGCAAAAGACGATTTAGCACAGCTCGAAGGTAAGATCGTAGACGCAGGCGCTGGCGGACTCTACAAGGTTTCGCTCGATAACAACGTCGAGATCGTTGCGCGGTTATGCGGCAAGATGCGTCGCTTCAATATTCGGGTTGTGGTAGGTGATCGTGTGACAGTGGGCGTTTCGCCTTACGATCCGACCAACGGCCTCATTCTCTACCGCCATAAGTAAATAAAGAGTTAACTCAAGGCTTCTTGCCGGTCATCGGCCTTGATTTTTAATCCCCATCAAACACAATCAAAGCCCACTAACTAAGAAGCATTACCGGAGATCAAACGATCATGGCTGAGACTAGTTTTCAGGCGTACTTGGCAATTCGTCACCCGTCGATTCCTCTTCGCTCGGCGCAAGCGGTCCTCGAGCTTGCATCCGAGGGCGGGACCGTTCCTTTTATCGCTCGTTACCGCAAAGAGAAAACCGGCGGCCTCGATGAAGTTCAAATTCGAGATGTCATCGAAGCGAACGAAACGCTCAGCGAGATAAATAAACGTCGCACATTTATTCTTAAAGAGATTCAAGAGCAGGGAAATTTGACCGATGAACTGAAGGGCCGCATCGAGAAGTCTCTCGATCTGGGCGATCTCGAAGAGATCTATCGTCCGTTCAAGAAAAAGAAAAAGACCAAAGCCACTGTTGCGCGCGAAGCAGGGCTTGAGCCTTTAGCCGACTGGATCTGGGGCCTTGGACACGGATTGCTCGCTGATGAAACGACGCTCGAAGTGAAAGCGAAAGATTTCTTAAACGCGGCGGCGGGTTTTGTGACTTACGAACTCGCGCTAAAGGGCGCTCAAGATATTATCGTCGACAAGATTTTCAACAATCCAGAACTGCGCGAAACTGTTCGCAAAAATTTCTTCGAGCAAGGCAAAGTAGCTTCGAAGAAGGCAAAAGGATTTAAGCCTCATTCGAAATATGAAATGTACGCTGACTTCGCGGAGTCGGTTAAAAACCTCCAGGAGCCGAAGGCGTCGCACCGCTATTTGGCGATGCGCCGGGGTTGGAACGAAGAAGAGCTCGCCGTTGTGATCGAAGGCGACGAAGCCTTGTTGACGAAAATCTTCGAGAACTTTGCGGTTAAGACTGCGTCATCGCAAGTCGCTGAGTTTTTGAAAAACTGCGCGAAGGTGGCCTTAACGGTTCACGTGATTCCTTCGATCTCAAACGAAGTTCACCGCATCTTAAAAGACAAAGCTGATGAACATGCGATTTCGGTTTTCGCCGAAAACGTTCGCCGCGTGCTTTTGTCGTCGCCGTTTGGTCCGAAGTGCGTTCTCGGGGTCGATCCGGGTCTGCGCACGGGTTGCAAGCTGGCTCTGATCGATAAACAAGGCACATTCATCTCCCACACCGTGATGCAGATGTTGGGCGATAGCGCCGAAGAAAAGGCCAAGAAACTTTTCTCCGAAGTTCTGAAGCAGATTACGATTGAGGCGATTGCGGTCGGTAACGGAACCGGCGGCCGCGAGGCCGAAGCCTTTGTTCGCAAGATTTTAAAAGATCTTGGCGCGACGGTGCCTGTGATTTTAGTGTCTGAATCGGGCGCTTCGATTTATTCGGCTTCTGATGTGGCTCGCGAAGAATTCCCAGAGCTCGATCTCACTGTTCGTGGTGCCATTTCAATCGCGCGTCGTTTGCAGGATCCGCTCGCGGAGCTTGTCAAAGTTGACCCGAAATCAATCGGCGTCGGGCAGTATCAGCACGATGTTTCGCAGCCTCATTTGAAAAAGTCTCTCGAGCAGGTTGTTGAAAGTTGCGTGAATGGTGTCGGCGTTGATTTGAATACGGCTTCTGCTCCGCTTCTTTCGTACGTGGCGGGCATTGGGCCTGTGCTGGCGAAAAATATCGTTGAGCACCGAAAAGCGAACGGCCTCTTTCACGACCGTGATGATTTGAATAAGATCCCTCGCTTCTCGCCGAAGGTTTATGAGCAATGCGCAGGGTTTTTACGAATCCTAACGGGCGGGCGGCAGATTTTAGATACGACCGGCATTCACCCCGAGCGCTACACCGCGATTCGCGATATGGCCGCAGAAATTGGCGCGCCAATTCCACAACTCATTGGTGAAGGTGCAAAGAAACTTTTGCCGCTTCGGACGAAATGGGCGCAGCTCGTCGGCGAATTTACGTTTGACGATATTATTCGCGAACTCGAGAAGCCGGGGCGTGATCCGCGGGATCCGTTCAAAGCGTTCTCGTTCCGCGACGACATTGCAGAAGTGAAAGATTTAAAAGAGGGCATGATCTGTCCGGGCATCGTGACGAATGTCACGAATTTTGGTGCGTTCGTCGATATCGGCGTTCATCAAGATGGGCTCGTTCATATCTCGGCGCTCTCGCATAAGTTCGTCGATG
>JAYTHQ010000132.1:0-5467 GCA_043732445.1 Bdellovibrionales bacterium
GGGTGAGACGTACTGGCGTAACACGAATTTTCTGAGTGAATCGCACGCCGCCAACCACTCGGCAAAGTATTTTGTTTATAACGGAGTTGATCCGGCCCGCTATCCGTTTGTTAAAAATAAACAAGATTACTACGTTTTTTTGGCCCGCACCACCTGGCGCGTGAAGAACTTGAAAACTGCGATCGCGTGGGCTAACGATCTTGGCGTTCGGCTTGAGATTATGGGCGGAAGCGGCGTCTCTCGCGGCAATATTCACTATAACGGTTTGGTCGATGATAAACAAAAAGCAGAGTTGCTCTCGAATGCGCGCGCATTGATTTACCCGACGAATTGGGATGAGCCTTGTGCGGGCGCGCCACTTGAAGCGCTTGCGTGCGGAACGCCGGTGATCACCTCCCGAAACGGCTGTATGCCCGAGCTCGTGCGAGCCGGGACAGGCGTGGTCTGCGCATCATATAGTGATTTGTTGGTGGCCCCAAAAGCGCTCGAAAACGTCTCGACGAAAGCCTGTCGCGACGCCGTCGAAACATTTTTTAGCTTGAGCCGCATGGCGCAGGATTATTTGGCACTCTTCGAGAAGGTTCTCGCGATGGGTGAGCTCGATCACAATCCGCATTACGCTTTCAATTCAGCAAGCGTTCAGTTTTTGTATAAACCAACAATCGCCAACCGCTTGCGTTTTGCGGTCACGGGAAAAATATAATGAAAGTCTTTATCACGGGCGGGGCAGGGTTTATCGGCAGTCACCTGTGCGCGCGCTTTCTGAAAGAGCGTCACCAGGTCATTGCGTACGACAATCTGATTCTAGGACGCCGCGAACATCTGTTTCAGTTCTCGAAGGACGCAAACTTTCATTTTATCGAAGCCGATCTTCTTGACCTGGCACGTGTTCGCCAAGAAATGACGGGTGCAGACCTCGTCGTGCACATGGCGGCGAACTCTGACATCTCTCAAGGTGCCGCTCGCACCGACGTCGATATGCAAAATGGCACGGTCGCCACATACAATGTGCTCGAGTCAATGCGGCTGACCGAAACCAAGCAAATTCTTTTTGCGTCGACTAGCGCGATTTACGGTGAAGCTTCCGTGAAACCAACTCCAGAATCTTACGGGCCGCTGCTGCCGATTTCGTTTTACGGCGCATCCAAGCTCGCGTGCGAAGCGATGATCTCGGCGTTTGCGCATAACTGCGGTTTCCAGGCTTGGATTTACCGGTTCGCAAATATCGTTGGACCGAGCTCCACGCACGGTGCAATTCACGATTTCGTCGCGCGACTGATCAAAGAGCCAAACGTTTTAAACGTTCTGGGTAACGGCACTCAGCGCAAATCGTATTTGCACGTTACCGACTGCGTCGATGGCATGCTCTACGGTTACCAGAAGCTCAAGGGCGAGTTGTCTTGCGTGAACCTCGCAAGTCACGGCGTGACCAACGTTCGTTTTATCGCCGAAGAAGTGGCGCGCCAAATGGGCAAAGCCATGCGCACAAGCCCGCGGGTCGTGTTCGGTGAGGGTGATAAGGGTTGGGTCGGTGATGTGTCGTACACTCATCTCGACGGCGCTCTCTTCGCTCAATCTGGCTGGAAGGCGCGCCTCGATTCCGATGCGGCCGTTTGCCAAGCGATTCGTGAAGTGATTCACGAAAAGTTAGCTCAAGCAGGCTCGGCTACGTGACGGCCGCCGTTCGCACGGGTCGCCAAGTTGTTATTTTAGCGGGTGGTCTCGGCACACGCCTTCGGCCGCTCACCGAGACAGTACCGAAGCCCATGGTGCCGGTGGCCGACCTGCCATTTCTGCACTGGCAACTTCTCGATTTAAAAGCTCAAGGTTACTCGCGCGTTTTGTTATTGGTGGCCTATTTAGGCGAACAAGTCGAAGCGCATTTTGGTGGAGGATCGGAGCTTGGGCTTGCGCTGAACTATTGCTACGAGCGTGAGCCTCTCGGCACGGGCGGCGCACTGAAGAACGCGGCCACTCACCTCGATGACGAGTTCATTTTGCTGAACGGCGATAGCTTTTTGCGTGCGCCACTTCGCGAAATGGAGAGAGCCTTCGTGAGGGTCGACGCACTCATTTCAACCTATGACAATCAAGTGTCGGTTCCGGTTATTCCAAATCTCAAAAGTGAAAATGGGTTGGTCACCGGTTACGAGAAAGACGCGGCGCCCGAGAAGGGCTACGCCGAAATTGATTCCGGTATTTATATTTTGAAACGCGCACTTCTCGAAAACGTCGCGCAAGAAACGTTTATGCTCGCCGATCTTTGGCCTGCGCTCATTCAACAGAAAAAACTGGGTGCGTTTCGAGTGAATGAGCGGTTCTACGATATCGGCACGATCGAACGTCTAAAAGAATTTGAGGAGAAGGTCCGTGATTATTTCCCGTACTCCGTTTCGAATTAGTTTTCTCGGCGGTGGAACCGATCTGCCCGCATTCTACGAAGAAGAAGAAGGCGCCGTTCTTTCGACCGCGATCGATAAATATATTTACATTACCGTGAACGATCGGTTTGACGAAACGTATCGTCTCTCGTACTCAAAAACTGAGATCGTCGATTCGATTGATAAGATCGAGCACAAGATTTTTAAAAATGTTCTGCAAAAATACGGCGCTGATGCAAAGCGAATCAGCGGCGGTCGCGGTCTCGAGATATTGAGTATGGCCGATATTCCGGGTGGGACCGGTCTCGGGAGTTCATCGAGCTTTACCGTCGGTCTGCTACACGCCATGAAGGCTCATAACGGCACCTTCCAATCGGCCGAAGATCTTGCTAGTGAAGCGGCGCGGATCGAGATTGAGGATTTACATGAACCGATTGGCAAACAAGATCAGTACGCCGCGGCTTATGGGGGCCTTCAGTACATCCGCTTTTTACCAAGTGGCGAGGTCTCGGTTGAGCCGGTGATCTGTCAAACTTCCACGAAGCGCGAGCTTGAAGCGTCGATGATGGTGTTTTACACGGGCGTGACCCGTTCGGCCTCGGGCGTTCTCTCGGAGCAAAAAAGCAACACCGGCGACAAACGGGGGACCTTGCGCGAGATGCGAAATCTCGCCGGACGACTGAAAACGATTTTAGAGCAGGGCCAGGGAGTCCGCCGGGCAGGCGAGCTCCTTCACGAAGGCTGGATGATGAAAAAGACGCTCGCGTCGGGCATTTCGGGCACCCAGATCGACGATTGGTACGACCGGGCTTTGAAGGCCGGCGCGTCAGGCGGAAAAATTCTGGGCGCTGGCGGCGGTGGATTTTTGATGGTACTTTGTGAGCCTTCCAAACAAGACTCTGTTCGTCGCGAACTCAAAGAGCTTCGCAGCGTGCAGGTCGGCCTTGAGAGTTTCGGTAGCCGCATCATTTTTGTCGGCTAACTGAAGCTCGCACTGGTTTTGCTTTTCACGCATGACGGAGACCGAATGACATCGCATGAGTTCGCTAAAAAGTATCTGATCGAGACAGTGCCTTTATTCAAAGAATTCGAAGGCGAACAGTTTCAATCGGCCATGAAGGCGCTGGTCGACTGTTATCACAAAGGCGGCACGGTCTACATTTGCGGGAACGGCGGCTCGTGGGGCACGTCAAACCACATGGTCAACGACCTCGCGAAGGGGTCAGTTGTCGAGGGCAAGAAGCGGCTTCGGGTGATTGGTCTTGGCGATAACACGTCATTGTTAACTGCGTACGCAAACGACTGCGGCTATGAAACGGTTTTCGTTGAAACGCTAAAAGGTCTGTTCCGCCGGGGCGATTTATTAATCGCGATTTCGGCTTCAGGAAATTCTCCGAACGTCGTGAAGGCCGCAGAATTTACCCGCGAGCACGGCGGCACTGTTCTGAGTTTGGTAGGTTTTTCGGGCGGCAAGCTAAAAGATGTCTCGCACCACTCGATTCACTTTCAATCGAAAAACTACGGCTCAGTCGAAGATGCGCAGTTGATGTTCTCGCATCTCTCGAGCCAGTACCTCCACACCTACATCAAAGAAAACGGTCCGGCTTTCGAAGCTGGCGTTTAAATTTAGGATCAGTCGCATGCCAAAATCAAAAACCGTCGCCCCCAAAAAAACTGCAACAGGGACAGAGATCAAAGCGAAATCGAAAATGTCGAAGGCTTTGCTGGCTCCCCGTGTAGCAGAACAGAAACTCTATGGTGAAATCGCGATCGAAGAGGCACAACTCGAGCGCTTCGAAAATCGCACTCGAGTGCGCAGGTACACCATCTCGTTCACTTGTCCTGAGTTTACGTGTGTATGCCCGCGTTCAGGGTTCCCTGACTTCGCGACGATTCGAATTAAATATGTTCCCGATCAGTACTGTGTCGAGCTCAAGTCCCTGAAGCTCTACATCAACACTTTCCGTAATAAAAAAGTGTTTCACGAAGACGTCACCAACGTGATCATCCAAGATATGATCGATCTCCTGGACCCGCATTATATCGAAGTCATCGGTGACTTCACCATTCGCGGCAACATCCATACGGTTATCACAGCCGAGCACTCCAAAGACTAACGTCGGGCCTTGAGTCTCGTTGATCGATTCGGCCCCGTTCGCTGTTACTAGCCCCCCGGAGTGCTTGGGCGAGCTGCCAGCCAAACGGTTTAATGAGCAGATTTTTCTGTCGCTTTTGCTAGGGCGTCCGTTTGATCCGTGATTTCGGATTCGGCTGCGAGGCCCTTCGTCATTAGACAGTGATTTATGTTTTTTAAGTTGGGCGAGCGAGGGCAACTCATTGCCGTGTCGCCAACATACTCGCTGGTAAAAACCAAATTCGGATCTTCGTAATTGACGGCCTCCACCGCGCGAGCCGGCAGCGCTGAAAGTTGACCAAGAGCGATCAGCAGAATAACGAAACTCGGTTTAACGGCCATTCCTTCCATCATGCCATGTCTCGCGAAGAGACTCGAGCCATCGGTCTCATTTTGAAACAGAAAAGCGACTTAAAGAATTTAAGTCGAGTAGCTCTCAAAGCGAATCGCGAAACTTATTTGGTCGGTGCGACAAACATCTGAACAAGCTTTACTTGGGCGCCCGGCATGATGTGGTCTTCGGTCAAATGGCTGGTCACTGTTGCAACCGCGACGTTATCCCCGACAGCGATAATCTCGACGTTCGCGACAGGAGTTGGTGTGATCGGGACTTTGTACTGCAGAGCGCTGGTGCAGGCTTCACCGACCCATTTGTAGCGCATATTCGTGACCGAGAATTTATCGCCCACGACCATGCCGTAGCGAGTTCCGCCGCGAATTAAAATACGCGTGTCGCCGCTCACGACTTCTGGATCATACACAACACGCGACTCCCACGCATCGCCCCACGAGCCCGTCGTGCTTCTCTGGTTTGTTAAATCTGTGACGACGGCCGCCAAACTCTTATCGATTGCACCAGACACAACCGACGCAATCGGCGTTTTGAAGAAGAAATCGAGGCCTAAAAGAGCCGACAGAATATTCACTTTGAATTTCACGTCAGATTGATTCG
>JAYTHQ010000133.1:0-1555 GCA_043732445.1 Bdellovibrionales bacterium
CCGGCGGGATGGCCATAAGTATCGTTCACCTTTTTGAAGTGATCGATATCGAAAACCGCGATCGTCATCGGTACTTTTAAAAGTTTTGCGCGCTTAAACGATTCAGCGCCGCGCATGTGAAGTGCGCCTTTGTTGTAGGCCCCCGTCAGAGGATCCTTTTCGGATTTGGTTTGTAGGTGTTCCATGGCGTGCGCTTCGATGCTTCCGCCTTCAAGAAATTTGAACAAGACATTACCGACTTTAATTTGGTCATTGTTGGTCAATTTAACGGGTACGAGCGGCGGGACTGTGTCGTCGTTAACAACGGTTCGGTTGGTCGATTCAAGATCGAGAATAAAAACGTCGCCGTTCGCGATCGAAATTTTCGCGTGAGATTTCGAAACTGACCTATCGTCGACAAAAATCGAAGACGTCATTGAGCGACCGACGATGAGATCGCCCTTGTCGAGAGGCCACTGCTTACCGACATAACCAGCTGGACCTTCAAGCATGACGAGAACGGGGGGCGTGCGAGAGGCTTGCTCCATGCGGACACGAAACGTGTCGCCTTTGACTACCGCGGTTTTTTCATCACTAGGCTCGTCGTCATTAAACTTCTGGCTCATGGGTAAAAGTATGAATGAGCTAAGGTATTTAGGACAAGTCGAGACCGCTTAATTCGGCGTCGATGTCGCCTGCAGAATGCCGCGCGCCAACACTTTGCCTGCTTCAACACCTGGCTGATCAAAAGCGTTAATGTCCATGGCCTCTCCGAGGACGCCGACGACGCACTCGAAAATCATAAAGAGTGCGCCCACAGACTTCTCATTCAATTGCTCGGTCGTGAGCGTGAGACTTTGCACGCCTTCTTTCTCGAGTGCGTCACGCGTGGCCGAGGCCATCGCGCCAAGAAGCTGGCCCATAGACTTGTTCTGCATGAGTTGCTGGCAATCGAAGAGGTTGCGATCGAGATCCGGGCCGGCAGTTTCAGATTGCTGAACGCGGGTGAACCAAACGAACTTGTCGCGGGCACCCTCCATGACCTGTTGCAAGATCGAATGTTGATCGCTCGAACCTGTCGCCGCCATCGGTGTGCTCGCCCGCGGAGCCTTGTCACCTTTGCGACCCTTCGCTTTTCCGAGCGACTCGGCCCAAAGTTGCTGAGTCCAGAGACCAAAATCTTTGAGGCTATCGGAGTAAAACCAAAATTGCGTGATCCATTCGCCGCGCTCAAAACTTTTTAGGGACTGCGCGACCAAACGAGCCAAGAGATCGTCTTGCTCCAGGGCCCATGCTGCTCCTTCACGAAGCTGCGAAATTTCAAGGCCAAAGAAAGCTGCCGGTAAAAGTCCGACCGGACTCAAAACTGAAAACCGGCCGCCGACATCCTTTGAAATTTCGAGAGAAGGCACGCCTTCTTTGCGCGCCCAGCGCATGAGTGGGTTATCGCCCGCTTCAGAGATCACCGTCGAAACAGCGCTTAATTTTTTGAAACCTTTTTCGCGCAAGTGTTGATCAACAAACTCCGCCATCGTTAGCGTTTCGATCGTGTTTCCACTTTTTGAAACGATCACCC
>JAYTHQ010000134.1:0-1554 GCA_043732445.1 Bdellovibrionales bacterium
TCGATGAGAGAACGAGCAGCTCGATCAATGAGCTCGCGCACCGACTTCACTTGTCCGTTAAATGAATTGTCGATCAAGTCCGACGGAGCACTTGATGCGACTGAGTCTCGGGCCGGCGGGCCGAGTTAACGCGACAGATGGCAACGCGACAGCCGACCGGCGACCTCATAGAGCGCCGGCTTCTCGCTGATGCAGCGCTCAAAGACATGCGGACAACGCTTTTGAAATGGACAACCAGGAGGAGGATTTAAGGGCGACGGCAATTCGCCTTGTACGACTGCGCGTGGACCATCGCTCAGTCCGTGTTCGGCTTGATCGAGATGCGGGTGCGAAGCTAAAAGGGCCTGCGTGTAGGGATTCTGCGCCGACTTAAAAATCAGATCACGGGGGCCGTACTCCATCACTTGACCGAGGTACATCACGAGAATCTGATCAGCAACGTGACGAACAACTGAGAGATCGTGGGAAATAAACAGATAGCTCAGGCCGAACTCGTCTTGCAGATCCATCAAGAGATTCAACACTTGCGCCTGAATGGAAACGTCGAGCGCCGAAACTGGTTCATCACAAATCAAAAGTTTGGGCCTGAGCATCAGCGCGCGAGCGATGCCGATTCGCTGACGTTGACCGCCCGAAAACATATGCGGATAGCGCGATTCGAACTCTGGGCGCAGTCCCACTTTCGCCATCATCTCGCGCGCGCGTGCGTAGATTTGGTCTTTCGGAAAACCGCCCTGAATCACGAGGGGTTCGGCAATGATGTCGAGACATTTTCGGCGCGGATTGAGCGACGAATACGGGTCCTGAAAAATCATCTGCACTTGCTTACGCCACTCTTGCGGAGGCGTGTCTTTTAGCGAGCGACCTTCGAAAACGGCCTCACCATCCGTGATGTCTTCGATGAGCATCAAGCATTTTGCGAGAGTACTCTTGCCGCAACCTGATTCGCCAACGACCGCTAACGTCTTTCCCTTTTCGAGAGAAAAACTGACGCCGTCGAGCGCTTTGATTAAGCCCGGCTTCGAGAACAGCCGGCGAAGTTCGTAGGTTTTACGAAGGTTGTTAACTTCTAAGAGCATGAATCTTACTTTTTTGCTTTCTTTTCGCTCGCCGCTGCTTCTGCTTCGCGCTTGTCGGCAGCTTCTTTACGTGAAAATTCTTTTTTAGCTTTGGAATAGCCAGTTTGAAGTTCGTCGACTGATTTTTGTAAGCCCGACTTGAATTGCGCCCAGGCGCGACCCGTCTTATGACTCGCTTCGTCGAGCTGCGCGTTAATCTCATTACGCTTTTTATCAAGCTCGTCGGCCCGCTTTTCGAGCCCGGCCTTCGCATCTGACGAAGCCGTCGAAGCTTGGGTTTTAAGTTTATCGATTTGAGCCGACAACGTGTCGAGCTGCGCTTTCATTTTTGTTTTGAAGTCTTCTTTTGCTTCACTTTCGGCAACATCACCCGCTGGAGCTATAGTTTTAGTCGTTGTTGTTTCTTCGACGGTCTTCGAGCCGTCGGGACTTGTTGTTGTTTTCGTTGAATGGACAGTTGTCGAATCCACCGCGT
>JAYTHQ010000135.1:0-1547 GCA_043732445.1 Bdellovibrionales bacterium
GAAGGAAGTGAAATGACTTTCATGTTTTTGCCGACTTGCAAATCATAAACGTGAAGTGCATCGCCGAGATCGAGGTTCGAAACGTCAGCCGTGATGAACTCAGGGATGTCGGCTGGCAACACTTCGATTTCTAACTCGCGAAGCAAGTGCTCAAGGAGACCGCCCGACGCAAGACCCAACGCTTTACCTTCGAGACGGAGTGCAACGTTGACGCGAACTGGTTTGGTCATGTCTGGCGCGTAGAAGTCGACATGAAGAGGGCGGCGAGTGACCGGGTGAACTTGAACGTCACGCAAAATAACGCTCAAGCCGTTGGCTTTGCCTTCGCCTTTTAAGTTGAAGATCGTCGATTCGAATTTGCTGCCTTGGTAGCGACGAACAGTGAGTTCATCGGCCAAGACGTTCATCGGTTGAGTTTTTGGTCCGTAAATAACGGCCGGAATCTTGCCCTCAACGCGCGATGAACGCGAGTTGTGTTTGCCTGAGTGGCGCACTGTTACCGAAATCTCGATCTTCTCTTTTGCCATGGTCTCGTCTCCTGCACCCCATCGGGCTGAATTACCCTACTTAGTGCTTTGAATTAAAAGTCAGCTAATCGAAGAGGGAGCTGACCGAATCGTTGCCGTAGATCCGCCTGATCGCATCGGCAACGACGGGCGCAACCGAGATCACTTCGATTTTTTCGCAAGCCGCAGCCTGTGCACTTAATGGAATCGTGTCGGTCACAAGGACTTTGGAGATTCCGCTCTCGGTCAAGCGACTGATCGCAGGGCCAGAGAGCAGGGCATGGGTCGCAACGGCGAACACTTGGTTTGCCCCATTCTTGAGTAAGCTGTCAACCGCTTGGGTCAGGGTCCCGGCCGTGTCGATCATGTCGTCGACGATGATCGCCGTCTTATCACGCACGTCGCCGATCAGGTGCAGCGCCTTGGCCTCACCGGGCTTCGTGCGCCGTTTATCGATGATGGCGATCGGGCAGTCAATCCGCTTGGCAAAGGCTCTCGTGCGTTCGACGCCCCCGGCATCGGGGCTGACTGCGACGAAATCCTCACCGTGCCCGAACTTCTCGCGCCACGCTCTCGCCATGGTCGGGATCCCGAACAAATGGTCGACCGGGACATCGAAAAAACCTTGAATTTGGGCCGCGTGAAGATCGACCGCGACAACTCGCTGAGCACCGGCCGCGGTGATTAAATCGGCCATACATTTTGAAGAAATAGGCGCGCGTGGAGCGACTTTGCGGTCTTGACGGGCGTAACCAAAGTAAGGGATCACCGCCGTGATTTCGTGGGCCGACGCGCGTTTTAAGGCGTCGAGCATGAGGAAGAGTTCCATGTAGTTTTCGTTCACTGGCGGGCAGGCGCTTTGAATCACGAAGACGTGGGAGCCGCGAACGCTATCGTTAATTTCGATCTGGATTTCACCGTCGGCGAACCGGTTGATCTGGCTATGGCCCAGCTCGACGCCGGCTGCTTTCGCGACTCTGTCGGCGAAGGTTGGATTCGAATTCCCTGAGAAGATCTTGAGACCGATTTCGCTGGGCATGC
>JAYTHQ010000136.1:0-5417 GCA_043732445.1 Bdellovibrionales bacterium
AGACCAACGGTCGTTAAGTGCAAGATAAGAGTCAGAATCTATCACCGTGCCGTTGCCTAGACCGTCTTTTGTTGGCGACGCCGCTGGAGCAGGAGACGCGGCGGGAACGGGCGAAGCGGCAGGCGATGCCACCGCTGGATCTTGTGGCGCCGCTGTTGTGTCAGCCGGGGCCTTCTGTTCAGTTTTAACTGTGTTGGGAACTTCCTTGAGATCGATACCGCCGCTCAAGAAAGCGACGTAAATCAACACGCCCAGCGAGACGACCATGCTGGAAATGAAAGTGAACATGCCCATTTTATTATAGCTATTTTGCTCAGTGCCCATGAACGAGGGTCTCCCCTAACGATGAAACGATGCTTACGCAGAAAACGAAAAAAAGATGTCCTATTTTATTCGCAGATTTGTCTTGCGAAGGCAAGTTGAAAGCAAGTTGAATCAATACCTTAACCGAGTATCTATCGCAGCGCGCATGAGCAGCAGATGGCCTTCAAATTTGATTTTTAAGGTCATCAGATTTTGATCAAGGGTGGTACTCGCGGACGAGGCACCGCGAGTGGCGCCGCGCGCAACTGCACGAGCTCGGCCTCTGTGGGACACGGCGGCAGCACGTGCTGATTTGATCTTTGCTCCTTTGGACGCAAAAGTTTTTTGACCAAGGCGCGAAACACAGTCTGATACGCGGGCTGCGTCCATTGTCCGAAATGGGTCGAAGCTCCTTCGTAACGCTGCACTTGGTATTCTTCCGGCGTTGTCACGTAGCCTGAATACGAATTTGCGTAACCGATCAAAAGAGCGCGCGTGGCCCATGTGCCCTTTAAATCTTCTAGTAACGAAGCCTTTAAGCGCGCGCCGGAGGTGGTTGTGAATTCACTTGGAACGGCGGCCCAGATCCATTCGCCCAAGCGAATCGTTTGGATCGGCAGAATCTGCGGAGTCAGCGGACGACCCATTAATTTCTTTTGCGACCAGATTTTCAATTGCTGAACCTCCGCACTCAAAAAAGCCGGTACGATTGAATTTTCAAAACCACGCGCCCGAAAAATTTGTCCTTCGCCAGACTGAAGGCAGCCGACCTTTGGTCCTTGAACCGGATCTTGGTTCCACAAAAATTTCGTCTTGAAGCCGCTTGTAAAAAACTCGAGCACATCGGCTCCTCGCGAAAAAATCGTCGCCGCGTAATAAAGAAATTTTGGCGTCGGCATACCTTCATCAGTTCCCAAAAGTGCGCGAGCACCGATGACAGCTGGTCCCGTTCGACACTGCTCGCGACCACCAACATCCTGCGGGTCGACGTCGATATCCGAAAAATCAACGTACTCGATTGTTGAATCTAACTCCGCAGTAACGCTTGTCGAATTTTTTGCGAGTTCGATGAGTGACTTCGCCAAGTCCGATTGCAGGCCACCATTTTTTCGCGCGGATTCGAGATCGTCACGATCGGTGCCACGGACTTCACGGAGTCCTTGAAAACGTTGAAAGTTGGGACTGACATCACCCGCCGCTCCTTGAATAAAGAGACAAATACCGCCGGTTTCGTTTTCTAGATTGTCGGCCGCCACGCCTTTGTTATCAGAATGGATCACGTTATAGTCACGGTGAACGCTGGTACAATGAACGGCAAATTCATTGAGACATCCAATAAATTGACCTTCCAAATTCTCGAAGCGAAAAAGTCGCATCCGACGATCAAGCGCCTGGTCTCGGTCTGCAAACGTGCGTTGAACGACGTCAGGATTCTGATTCCAGGCCTCGACCGATCTGTTAAACGCGACCTTTTTTGTAAGATCAAATTCACCCTCGGCAAAACGAATTCGACCCTTCTGTAGTTTCGATTTTGCTTCGAGCACCGCCGCGACCGAACCTTCAACATACCTTTCGAAGACATGCGGGTACCAACCGTAGCTCGTCAGATTATACAAAACATCGTGCGTGTGACCACCAGGCGAACAATGCGTGTGCGTCGCGCAGAGCAGGATGTTTTCTTCGGTCCATCCGCTCAAAGGGTCGACCTTCTGCAAGCGTTGTAAAACTTCGTTTCGCACGGCTTGCGTGATGAAACAGATTTCAAGACAAACAATCGCGAGAACCGATCCTTCGGTTTTTAAAACACTCGCCCTCGCATAGAGCGCCAGCGCAACAGAATCCGCCGTCTGTTTCGCGTCTCCCCAGCCCATTAGCTTTTCACCGCACGGTGCGGGAGTGATGCTGTGTTTGCCAAGTCCGATTTCAAAAACATCGCTCACGGGCGCGTTCATCAAGCTCTCCAGAGCTGGGTCATATACGACGTTTCAAAAATGCCGTCTGGATCCATCAACTCACGTTGTTTTTGAAAGTCCTTCCAGCGCGGGTAAAGAACTGAAAGTTCTTTCGCGCGAAGGGTGTGCATTTTGCCCCAGTGCGGGCGACCATTATATTTCAAGAATATTTTTTCCATCGCCGTGAAGTAAGCCTTGTACGGCATTCCACGATACATATGAACCGAGATGAAGGCGCGATCTTCGACAAAGGCAGGCGACAGCCAGATGTCATCGCCCTTCACGAAACGACATTCAATCGGAAAATGAACGAGGTGCTGACTTCGTCCGAGCTCTTTTTTAATTTCTGCGATGACGTCTTTAAAGTGAATTAAAGGAACGCCGTACTCCATTTCGACAAACTTCACCCAGCGCGGTGACGCAAAAACGCGGTGGCTCCAGTCCTGGCGACGATTGCCTGAAGCCAATTCGCCGCAAAGCCGACTAATTTTTGGGGCTAGCGACGGAAAAAATCGAGCGACGCGGCTGATGCCTTCAAATAAAATATTTTCTAAAATCACTTCGTTAAAATGCTGAGCCAACGTGACCGGGAGAGGTGCTTCGTCTGTTAATTTCGTTCGCTTTTGCAAAACTTTTTCCGAATGCGGAAACCAAAAAAATTCAAAGTGACGGTCCGTCTTGTTGTAGGCTTCGAAATTCTCAAGGGCACTCTCAAGCGACGCTTTTTCCTGAACCATCGAAAGTTTGTAGTGCGGTTTTGCTTTCATTTGGGCTTCGGTGATAATCCCCAAGGCGCCCATCGAAACACGTGCCGCCGAGAAAAGATCAGGATTTTCGTCTGCTGAACAGCGCACTTCTTCGCCGCGGCCATTCAAAATTTTTAAAGCCTCGACCTGCGTTGAAATGACGCCGAGCTCAGATCCGGTCCCGTGCGTTCCGGTCGAGAGAGCGCCCGCGATGGATTGAACGTCGATATCGCCTAGGTTTTCGAGTCCTAAACCCAATTCAAAAAGCTCGTCGCCGAGACGCTTGAGCTTTGTTCCGCCCAAGACCCGAACCGACGAGCCATTATGACCGAGAACGCCTTGCATCTCGTTAAGCGAAATTAAAATGTCGGAGGTTTCGATCAGCCGAGTAAAAGAATGACCGCTCCCGAGCACTCGAATTTTTTTATTCTGAGCGTTCGCTTTTTGAATCAGCGCAGCCAATTCTTCTTGCGTTTTTGGATTTGCAACAAGCGACGGTTGAAAATGAACATTCCCGGCCCAGTTTTTCATGCGAATGCAAACCCTTCCCCGCGGTATGTTTTCACGACGTCAACGACTTGATCGCCGCGAATGAAATGGAGTTCGTTAAATCGTTCGCAGAGTTCGCCCGCTTTCGCATGGCGAAAGAAGAGAAGATCGCCAAGATTGAGCGCTTTCAACGACTTGACCGGTGTTTGCACTTCGCCTGCTCCTTCATTTTCCAAAAGTGAAATGTCGCTCGGCAAATACGGAATGGGCGCACGGTCGGGCCCGACGCCTGACGCTGGATAGCCGCCACCAAAACACGTCCAAATATTCTCGTGCGAATGCCGAGTGACTTCGATTGCGAAGCCAGCTGCCGGTGCAAAACGAAAACTGTCGTAATGATCAAATAGTGCTGGCGAATAGAATCCGCTCCCGACCGTCATCTCGGTCACGCTCGGGTCTTGGCTCGTCGTCGAGAGACTTCCGGTGCCGCCGCCGTTCACCCGACTGATCAACAGGCCTGCGGCACGCAAAATTTCTAACGTCTGCAAACGCCGTTCGCGAATAATACGGATCGAACGATTCTTCAACCAACGAACAACCGCCCCTTGCCACCACAGCGGGGGGCGATCTTGAACACCGGCGACTTGCGCTTCGTAAGTCATAAAGCCGCTCAAGGCTAAACTTGAATAGCGAGAAAATTCAGCGACGAGTGTCTGGATCCGCCCAAGATTTGTCAGTGACGAGCGATGCACCCCAAAATAAATTCCCGGCACCGGCGTCGACGCATCGACATCGAGCCAAATACTCAAACGAACGCCGGCTTGATTGGCGAGCCGCTGATAGAGCTCGAGATGCTCTTTTGAATCGGCCATCAAAGTGATTGATGATCCCTGGCGAATTAATTCGAGAACATCTTTGATCTCGTTGATATTCACGCAAGGATACCCGACAACTAAATTGCGGTAACCTAGCTTCGCAAGCCAGATCGCTTCGCACGCCGAAATCGTCATGGCTCCTTCGTTCGTCGGATTCCACTTCAGCAAGAGATCCAAAACTCCGCGACAGCGAATTGACTTTGTGCCGATGCGAATTTTTTTAAAGCCGAGCTTTGCCGCGATCTCGTGAGAGTTTTTCTCAAGTAAATCAAGATCAACCCACGCAAGCGGGGCGTGGCGGCCGAGTAAAGCCTTCCGGTACCGTTTTAATCTCTCATCCGGCGATTCTGGAACCATACCTCTATTGGAACCCCGCGAGAACCGAGGAGCAAGCGCGATCTGTTTCATTTCGAGACGGTCGAGGAGGTGTCTTGAACTTGGACTCGCCATAAGACGCGAGCCTCGCTAAACTTAAAGCCTGACCAATCAGGGGCAAAATGATGATCAAGTTCGGTCACCGAAATTTTTTAATTAAAATAGTCGTCGCGGCTTCGCTTGTAACCGCGTGCCAGTCCCCTCGCGCAAAGGATTTTGCAGGAATTAAACCTGGCATGCAAAAAGACGAGGTCATTGAAGGCGCCGGCGGGCCAGACGTCGCACGACGTTGGCACGGCAAAGACCGCTGGATCTTTAACTACGACGGCACCCCAAACAGTATCCAAACCCGCGAAGTCCATTTTGAAAATGGCAGGGCGGTCTTCGTCGGCGAAAGGCCAACTCCAAAAGTCTCAGCCGAGGAACAAGACCGCCTTAATGAGGCTAATAACGCCGCCGAAGATCGCAAAAATGCCGAGGAGCAACTGCGTTGGAACGAAGAGCATGGAGTTGCGACCACGCTAAAAACAGGCAACCAGCTCGACCGCCAGGACATCCGAATTCAAAAATCTATATACGGAACGACCGACAAACGCGAACGCCAGCAGATTGCGCCTCGCTTCGAAAGCGTTGAATAAGCGCGCTTATTTCTTGAGAACTATTTTTTCAGGAACGTC
>JAYTHQ010000137.1:0-1537 GCA_043732445.1 Bdellovibrionales bacterium
TTCGAGTATCCGGTGAGTTTCTACGGTCAGGACACGGGCGCGCTCGAGATCTTCGGTACTCACTTCATCTGCCAGACGCAAGTCTGCCAACGTTCGCGCTACACGGAGGAGCGCAGCTTTACGGCGCCTCGATCGAGCTGCAATTTTCAAAATCGTGTTGCGGTCAAAATCGGTCAGCGCATCCTCAATGACTTCTGGGGCTAGCCGCGAGTTTGGAACCGATTGCCCGCGCGCCTTTCGAAACGAAATCGCTCGCTGGACATCGCACGCGATTTCATCGACCCCAACGACGGTCTTGTCTTTTTCCCATTGATCAGTCAGCGCCACCAACGCGAATCGATCGACAAAGGGCCCCGTCAATCGGGTCAGTATCTTTCGCCTTGTCGATTTTGGACATCGGCAGTTAGTGAGAAGTTTTTTTCGCGGCACAAAGTTCCCGCAGGCGCAAAGATTGGTTGTCGCAATCAACAACACTTGGGCCGGGTACGTACGCGAAGCACCTGCACGCACCAGAGAAATCGAACCACTTTCGACGGGCTCACGAAGCGATTCCTGAATTTCAGAGTGAAATTCAAGGAGTTCGTCCATGATCAAAATGCCGTTGTGGGCACGCGTGATTTCACCGGGCCAGAGTGAGCTGCCACCCCCGATCATCGCAAGCGGAGTGATGGAGTGGTGCGGTTTCAAAACTGGGCGCCACAAAAGCCGTTCGCGGCGCGCACACCAAAAAGGACGAACGGCCTTAATTTGCTCAAGTGTCGGGGCCTCAAGCCAGGAGGCGATAGCGTCGGCTAAAGTTGATTTCCCGCTCCCGGACGGCCCGGCAAGTAAGAGCGAATGTTCTCCGGTCGCCGTTACCTTTGCCAATTCCGCCGCGGAAGCGGGAAGATCTTTGAATTTAATTTTTGGTCGTTCAAAAACAAATGTCACGGACGCTGCCACGAGATCGCCGTTGAGCAGAAGACCCGCTAGATTTGAAATCTGCCTGGTCGCAAACGTCAGCGGCGCCAAAGAATGTCCGGTGATTAAGAGCCCGGCATGATCAGGTGCTTCGAGCAAATCGTCAGGCTGGACGACTTCGCCTTTCAAGGTCAGCTCTCCGTAAAGAAGTGGTGTCTGATCGGGAAGCGCCAGCTGACCCGTTTCCCAAAGCAATGCCGCGGCGATTGCCAGATCAAGCCCCCGACTCGTTTTTTTTAAAAATGTTGGTTTAATGTGGACAAGGATTTGCTGTGCTTGCGGCAGCTCAAAGCCTTGCTCGCGAAGCGCCGCGCGAATTCTCAAGGCGCTCTCGCGAAGGGCCGTATCGGGCAAACCAATAAATGTAAATTGCGGAAGCCCCGGAGCGAGCGACAACTCAACTTCCGCGGGAACGAGTTCATGACCCACGCGAACAAAGGACGCAACTTTCATGCGTTTATCATTTGCAGAATCAGCGCCATGCTCGAGTCGTGTTAAACCAGAACTCACTTCACGCGTGCTCCGCAAGTCGGACCAACGCGCTACATGTCGTTGCACGAACTCCTCACCCTGAGAC
>JAYTHQ010000138.1:0-5396 GCA_043732445.1 Bdellovibrionales bacterium
CAAGGTATGACCAAGATCATGAACGAGGGATGGGCATCGTATTGGCACGCGAAAATGATGACCCAAAACATCATGAACGATTCGGAAGTCATCGACTTCTGTGATGCGCATTCAGGCACAATGGCGATGCAGCCGGGTGGGTTTAACCCCTACAAAATAGGCATCGAGCTTTACCGAGAGATCGAAGAGCGCTGGGATAAAGGCCGTTTCGGCAAAGAATGGAACGAGTGCGACGATATTTATGCCAAACACCACTGGGATAAAAAAACGAACAAAGGCCGCGAGAAAATCTTTGAAGTTCGTCGCGACTACAATGACGTGACATTCATTGACGAATTTTTAACGGAAGATTTTTGCGTTCGAAACAAAATGTTTGTCTACAAATTTAACAAACGTACGAGCCGGCACGAGATCGATACGCGCGATTTCCCGCTGATTAAAAAGCAATTCCTGTTTCAGCTTACTAATTTTGGCCAACCGATCATCCAAGTTGAAAACGCGAACTTTGAAAATCGCGGCGAGCTCTTACTGACTCACTTATTTGAAGGCGTTGAAATGCAGCCCGACTACACCAACGAAACGCTGCGAAACCTCCAGTCCATCTGGGGTCGCCCGGTGAATTTGGCGACGGTCATCGATGGTGAAGGTAAACTCATCCGCTTCGACGGCCAAGAGTTCAAAGAGATCTCAATCAATCCGGAAAAGGCCCAATCCTCGGGGACTTAAGATCAACACCATCAGATCACCGTCGCCGCTGGGTAGGCATTCAGCCGTCCCGGGAGATGATAATAAGTTGAATTGGCAGACGTCCGATTGACAAAAACCCGTGGCGGAAGCAAGCCTCTCCCCCTATGTCGCTAGCCTCGCTTTCGATCAAAAGACCCTTCTTTATCTCATGCCTCGTGATCTTGATGCTCGTGCTTGGAGTCATGAGTTTAAAGAGTCTTCCGATCGACCTCTTTCCTGATGTTTCGTTTCCGACGGTCTTAATTGAAACGACTTACGCTGGCGCCGGTCCTTCTGAAATCGAAACTGAAGTTTCAAAAGTGATCGAAGATGAGCTGACCTCGATTTCTGGTATTCATAAAATCTCGTCGACGAATCGCGAGGGCTACAGCCAAGTCACCGCTGAATTCGATTTAAAGATGGATATTAAATACGCCGAACAACAGGTTCGCGCGAAGGTCGACAACGTTCGGCGCTCACTACCGCAAGAAATCGATCAGCCAGTGATTCGTACGATCAGTCCGTCAGATGCTCCGATTATGGAGCTCGCTGTTTTGGCTGATTTACCTGATGGCGATCTCTATGACGTGGCCGACGATAAAATTCGTCCGCTCCTTGAGCAGGTCAATCAGGTCGGCCGTGTCGATATCTTGGGGGGTCGAAAGAGGCAGATTGAAGTGAACGTCGATCTGGATAAAGCGCACTTCTACCAGCTTCCGGCCTCGGCCGTGACCAAAGCTTTGCAAGGGGCCGGCAAAAACGTGCCGGGCGGCAAGGTCGATCAAGGCCCGAGCGAAAAGTCATTTCGAACAATGGCTGAGTTCGAAAAAATCAGCGATATTCGAAATTACGTCATTCGCATGACGAGCAGCGAACGGCCCACAACCGTAGGCCAGGTCGCGACGGTCGTTGACTCGTTACAGGACGAAACATCAAGGACGTGGTTTGACGGCAAGCGCGCGTTATCGTTTCAGATCTATCGCCAAACCGGCGCGAACACCGTACAGGTCGCGCTCGATGTAAAAAAGCGCATCACGCAGTTAAACGAGCGATTTAAAACTTTAAAAGGACACCCGGCGATTGTGGTCGTGAATGATCGCTCGCGAATTATCGAAAACAACGTCGATGACGTTTACGAATCGATTCTCATCGGGATTATCTTGACGGTGATCGTTGTCTATTTTTTCTTGGGCAGTTTTCGATCGACATTCATTACGGGCCTTGCGCTGCCGAACTCTCTGTTGGGCGCGTTCATCCTCATGAGCTGGATGGGTTTTTCGATCAATATCATGTCGCTCTTAGCGCTTTCGCTGGTGGTGGGCCTTCTCATTGATGATGCGATCGTCGTCCGTGAAAATATCTACCGTAAAATCGAAAGCGGCATGGGCGCGATGGAAGCAGCGCTTAAAGGTACAAATGAAGTCACGCTTGCGGTCGTCGCAACTACGCTGACGGTTTTAGCCGTCTTCGGCCCCATCGGAAACTTGCAAGGAATTATCGGACAATTCTTTAAGCAATTTGGTTTGACCATCTGTTTTGCCATGGGAATTTCGCTCTTCGATGCGTTAACGATTGCGCCGATGCTATCGGCCTACTTCGCTGGCTCTGCCCATCACCTCCCACCAACCAATTGGCTAACGCGAACGAACGAACGCATGCTCAAAGGATTCGATCGTTTTCAATCTCGCCTTGAGGATTATTACGAAAAAACTCTTCACTTGAGTTTAAAGCACCCAACAAAAACGATCGGCGTCGCGGTTGGAATTTTCATCTTGAGCGTTGTCATGCTCAAAGGTGTTCCGGTTACATTCTTGCCCCCGCAAGACAACGGCGAATTCGGAATCGATTTTGATTTACCCCAAGGTGCTAGTTTAAACGCTTCGGAAGAAGTGGGTGAGCGCATCGATAAGATTTTGCACGGAATGTCGCAGACTGCTTACACCGTGCGGCGCGCCGGAAATCAACAGGCGCAATCTTTTAAAGGATCTTTGTACGTTCGACTCAAAGGACGTAAAGAAGGCCGCACCCAATCAACGACGATCGTAAAGGATCTCGTTCGCGAGCAGCTCAAAGATTTTAAGCAGTATAATTTAAAAGTCGCCGATCCGGACTCGAGCGGTCAGAGCCAGCGGCAGTTTAACTTAAACATCGTGGGTAATGATTTGGCGCAGGTGCAGGACTATGCCGATAAAGTTTTTCAGCGCATCCGCACAAACCCTGCGCTGAAAGAAGTCGACACGAGTTTTCGATTGGGTAAGCCTGAAGTTCAAATCAGAGTTCATCCAGAGAGGGCGATCGAAACGGGAGTTTCACTTCAGGCTCTGGGTGCCGAAATCCATACTTACATCGAGGGATCAAAGCCGGCGACACTATTGTCGAATGGTCGAGACTACGATGTTCGTGTTCGTCTAAAAGCCGATCAGCGTGATCTCGTCGCGAACTTCAACCGGGTTGGCATACCGAACATTAACGGGCAATTGATTCCGCTTAACTTAATCGCCGAAGCCGTTCCAGCTCTCGGTCCGTCCGAGATTCTTCGCGAGAATCGCGCTAAATATATTCAACTGTCGGCCGATATTACGCCAGGTGGGCCTGGCCTCGGTGGCGCGATGAGCGAGATCACAAAGTTATTAACGACTGAACTAAAGCCTCCATTGGGCGTTGACTTTGCGTTTGTCGGCCAAGCCGAGCGATTTGCTGAGTTAATTAGGAATATCGTGGTGTCTCTCGGGCTCGGAATTTTGTTTATCTATCTCGTTCTCGCTAGTTTGTACGAGTCGTTCATTGCGCCGTTCACGATTATGATGGTGATACCGATGGCGGCAGCCGGCGCCTTCGCGGCTTTGTTTTTCGCGCGGACGTCACTCGATCTCTTCTCGATGATTGGTTGCGTAACCTTAATGGGCTTAGCGACAAAGAACTCGATTTTAATCGTCGACTTTGTTCGCGAACGACAGCACGAGGGAATGCCTCGCTACGAAGCTCTAATCGCCGCCGGTCGAGCCCGTTTACGCCCAATCTTGATGACAAGTTTTGCGATGATTGCGGGCATGGTCCCGGTCGCGATTGGTCTGAACGAAGCGTCGAAACAGCGCACGTCACTCGGTATCGCGATCATCGGCGGCACGATCAGCTCGACGCTTTTGGCGCTCGTCGTGATTCCGTCGGTGTATTGGTATGTTGATCGTTTCGAATATTGGTTCCGCGCAAAGTTTAACCGCTACATTCGTGGGGTGACCACCGAGTCGCTTCCGACGTCGGCAAAAATCGGCGAAGCCGACGCGTCGTTGGCCGAGGCCCCACAGCTATTCGGAAAGTAGTTCCGCGCGAAGATTGACGATTAGTCTTCGTCGGCCTCTTCTTTTTCGTCCTCTTCGTCTTCGTCCTCATCGATGTCGTCGAGGTCATCGGCGTCTTCAGCTTCGACGCGAAAGAGCCAGCCGTCGCCGTACGGGTCTTCGAGCAAAAGACTTGGATTTTCGACAACGGCCGCGTTGATTTCGATAATTTTACCTTCGACCGGAGAATAGAGATTCATCGGGCCCTCGTCGGTCTCGATTTCGCCACAGATTTCGTCGGGGTTTACTTCTTCGTTTTCGGCGGGGAGGTTGATGGCCGTGATCTCACCGAGTTCGGTTAAACCCTCTTCGCTGATGCCAACAGTGACGGAGCCACCATCGATCTGGATCCACTCGTAGCCCATAAACGGAATGAACTCTTCTTGTACTGCCACGTGAGACCTCGTTCGTGTGACTTGCGTTCTTCGAGAAGGATGTTACGCAAAGACGCTTTGGCGATGCAAGAAAAGGGTGAATCTTTGTTTAAAGAAAGCGTCATCAATTCGGAACGCAGTCGGTCATGGCTTGAGTTGAACCCTGAATCTGGCAGAGGCTCTACAAATCTGAATGGATTCCGGGGGAAATAAAATGTTTTTAAAGTATGTACTTATCTGTTTGGTTGTTTTTGCCGCAGGCGTCGCCCACGCGCAGACACCGTCCATCGAAATCAAAGAAGACGGTTTAAAGAACGAAACCGAAGTCACCCTCGTCGACGCGAAAGGGAACTCGGTCTCCACGGCGTTTGGCGCCAAACAGCAAGATGCGTTGATGTGGGATATGAACGTATTGAAGGGGCAAGCCCGCTACTTCGGCTCGTCTTCAGGCGGTATTGAGAGTGCGCGCAGCTGGGATGCGGCACTTCGATACGAACGAGAACTGTCTGGTATCTGGAGCCTTTATGCCGGGCAAGGCATCGAAAGTGATAATTTCGCGGGTGTTGATCGTCGTTATAATTCGGATATCGGCGGTCGTTATATGATCACGAAAAATCCGGTTTTAGGTTGGTCGGCTGAAGCCGGCTATCGTTACACCGATCAAACAAACTCCAACGGAGCAAAAAATAATTCGCAATTTGGTCGTTTGTATTCGGAAGCCGGTTATACGATGACGGAAACTTCGACCGCGAAACTCTGGGTCGAATATTTACCGAACTTGACGCGTACAAATGCCGATCTGCTGAATGCCGAGGCCTCGATTTCGGCGGCCATGAGCGCAATGCTTTCTTTGAAGGCGGCGTACTTGGTGAAATACAACGCTGCGCCGCCAGCACCGGCGACACAGTATGTAGACCGATTACTAACGACGTCGCTCGTCGCGAAATTTTAGTCGGCC
>JAYTHQ010000139.1:0-1520 GCA_043732445.1 Bdellovibrionales bacterium
TAGCCATTCGCGAATCGGGCTTCAAGTTTCGGGCGACCACCGCCCGCAATAATCTTGGCACCTTCGCTTCGGGCGTGAGCAACGAACGAAGAAACCTGAGCCAAGTGATCAGCCGAGACCAAGGCTCCGACAAACGTGTCGGCTCCTGCCGGGTCGCCGACCTTCAGCGCTCGCGTCTTGGCGGTGAACAACTCTAAAAAGCGATCGTAAATCGATCGCTGAACATAAATGCGTGAGCCGCACAAACAGATCTCACCTTGATTTAAAAACGACGACCGCACCGTTGTCGCAACCGCGGTCTCAAGAGAAGCATCGTCAAAAATTAAATTTGGATTTTTGCCACCAAGCTCAAGCGAGATTTTTTTAAACATTGGGGCAGCGACTCCAGCAATGGCCCGACCCGTCACCGTTCCGCCTGTAAAACTCACTAACGGAACTCTCGGATGCGCCACCAGCGCGGCCCCTGCCAGCGCGCCTGTTCCGAAAATCAGATTCACCACGCCGCGAGGAAGGCCCGCATCTTTAAAAATATCACACAGCATCGAGGCCGTTAGCGATGTAAGCTCAGAGGGTTTTGCGACGCACGTGTTGCCGTAGGCGATCGCCGGCGCTATTTTCCAGGTGAGCAAGTAGAGCGGAAGATTCCACGGCGAGATCAACGCCGCGACACCGACCGGATCGTGCGAGACATGCGAGAGTGTTGAAGCGTCTAGGCGCGACGCCATTTCGGTCTGATGCAAAATCGCCGAGGCAAAAAAACGAAAGTTTAAAGCTGCTCTTGGAACATCCATTTCGCGCGCAAGCCAAACAGGCTTTCCCTGATCAGACGACTCCGCGACCGCAAACTCTTCGCGTCGTTCGTCGATCAGATCGGCGATTTTCATCAAGATGCGCGAGCGCTCGCCGACCGAAAGGCCGGACCAGGCCGGAAAAGCCGAGTGCGCGGCCGTCACCGCCTGCTCGACATCGCCCTCCTCCGACAATGGAAGTTCAAAGTGAACCGAGCCAAGCGCCGGATTGTACGAAGGCATGTAAGAGCCACTCAGAGGAGCCACTCGTTCACCACCAATGAAGTTCAAAATCTTTTTCACGATGATCCTCGTGAGGGCCGGGGCGGCGCTTCGTTAGAAACATACTTTTCAAACTCGAATTCCCAACGATCTTCGTCTGGATCCCAGGGGTCGAACGGAATAATCGCCGACATTTTCGAGCGCAGCTCTGGTGGGATCACGCCCGGAACTATAAACGCCTTTTGCCGCTCGAGTTGGTAGGGGTTACGCAAAGAAAATCCGAGTACCCCTAAAACGTAACGTGCGACGTACCACGTCGCTTGCGTATCCCAGCCGTGCGCGATTTTGATCACGATACCGAGACCCTCTGGATAATCTGGGTGCAAAACCGAGAGCCCAAGAAGGCCGTCGGCGCCTTCTTTAGCGATTACTTTACCGCCACAAGATTTCAGAATCGTCGAATCCAGGCGATTGAAACCGCCGACGAGATCAGGCTTTTCGGTCATCGCG
>JAYTHQ010000140.1:0-15940 GCA_043732445.1 Bdellovibrionales bacterium
GAGAAGGCGTCGGATATTTTGCGTCGCCTCGGTGTGCTCGAATACGGCTACAATCAATTCGACAAAGCGATTCCGATCTTTGAGCGTATCCTTCGCGACTACCCGAAATCGCCGAACGCTGAGATTGCCGGCAACTTAATACTTGATATCTATAAATTGAAGAACGACATGATCGGCTTTGCTGACAAAGGTCAGCAGATGTTAACGAATCCAAATATCGCGAACTCAAAGTTCGGCACGCAGATTCGCGGCATGATGGAAAAAGCAACTTTCATGCGAGCCGACAAGCTCGCCGAAAAAGGCGAGCCGGCCAAAGCTGCTAAAGAGTTTGAACAGTTCGCGACGACTTACCGTCAGTCAGATCTCGCCGCGGCAGCTCGATTCAAGGCGGCAACAAGTTACGAAAAAGCCGGCGACATCGTTTCGGCAATGCGCATGCATGCGCTTGTTCTGTCCGGAGATTCGTCTGACTCGAAAATTCGCTCGATTCAAAACGATTCCCGAAATGCGCTCGCCCGAATTTATCAGCAAACTGGCCAATTAGAATTGGCAGCGAAAAGTTACCGCGATTACGCGAGCGCAAATTTAAAAGATCAAAAAGCGGTGAACGGATTTTTCAATGCGGGCGTACTTTACGACAGTCTTGGACAAACGAATGAGGCGGTCCAAAGCTACGACACGTATTTCGCAAAATCGAAAAACGCCGATCGCAACGAAATTTTATATCTCGAAGCCGAACTTTATAAAAGAAAAGGGACTAGCAGTCGAGCGTCTGCGCTTTACGACCGTTATGTCCACGAGGGCGGCCGAAATCCAACGCACGTGAATCGTGCCGTGTACGAAATCGCAAAACATCAGAAGCAAACGGGTCAAGTGACGAAGCTTCAGGCTTCGTGGAAGCAAATCCTCTTTCGTTATAAAAATGCGGGTGCTGGCAAAGAAGCGATGGCGGCTTACGCAGCCGAGGCGCGCTTCGAACTCGCGCAACCGATCCTAAAAGATCTTAGTGCGGTGAGATTCACCAATAGCGATAAGCAGCAGGCGAAGGCGGCGGTCGAAGTGAAGACGATTCGCCAGAAGTACATCAACGAAATGAAAGCGGTCATTTTGTTCGACAACGCAAAATGGATCGTGGCGGCATTGGCGTCGAGCGGTCAGATGTTCGAATCGATTGCCAATAAATTTGATCGAATTCCTGTTCCCGCGGGATTCCAAGCTGCCGATGCGCAAAAGTACAAAGAGTTGATCGGTGTTCAGGTTGCGGGTTTCAGGAACGAAGCAAAAAATTCTTACAAGACCGCTGTGGATCGTTCGCAGGAGCTCGAATCTTATTCTGAATGGACAAAGATTGCGCGCGAGGGCTTAGCGTCGCTAGATCCGTCAGGCAAATCACGAGATGCGGGCGAGCTGCCGTCAGATGCGCAAGCGACAGATTGGATGGGCTTGTGATGAGTGCGAAACTTTCGAAAGTGTTTTTCAGTTTAAGTTTTGTTTTCATCATTGCCGGCTGCGGTACGTCTGCGAAAAAGTCTGAGAAAAGCGCCGCTTTGGCACAGACTCAAGGCGACGACACAGAAGTGACGAGCGCAGCGAATGACACCTCCGAGCCCGATGTTCCGAGTTTAAAATCTTCGAGCGACGGCTCATCCAAGTCGACTGATGCGAAATACAAGCCTTTGGCCCAGGCCATTCGAGCGGGGCGCTCGAAAGCAATTACCGACGAGGCCGCTCGGGTTCTAGGCGCCAATAGTTATGACCCGGTGGCGCTGAACGCTCTCGCCCTACTTCATTTGAAACGCGGCCAAACCGGAGCGGCAAAACTTTTGCTCAATAAAGCACTCGAGCGGAATCCCGGAACGGCGGCTCTGTCGAACAACCTCGGGGTCGCGCTGACTCTTGAGAACGACGAGGCGGGTGCCCTGACGAATTTCAAAAAAGCATTGAAAGCAGACGTCGGTCACCGCGAAACGCTCGGGAATTTAGGCTCTTTCTATATCAAAGGCGGAGATGTGGCCCGGGCACTGCCGCTCCTCGAGCAGGCCTACAAGGCGAACCGGGCGAATTTCGCCGTCGCTAACAACTACGCGATCGCCCTTCGTTCGTCTGGCGATTTGCCGGGCGCATCGAAAATATACGACGAGATCTTGAAGGCTGACCCAAAGAATCTGAATGCTCTCGTCAACGAGGCGATCTTGTTGATCGACTTCATGAACAAGCCTAAAGACGGTCTCACCCTTGTGTACAAAATCAAATTCCTAGAGACTGACAGGAAAGACGTCGTGGCAAGAGCAAATGCTTTGGAAAAGAAGGCAAAGGCTGCGCTACAATGATGAACGTACACAACACGTTGAAAGCATCTATGATTGTTCGTCCCGCGCAGGTCCTCATTCTAACGGCATTTGTTCTGGCAGTTTTTCTGTTGGGGCCACCATTGGCGTTCGCGCAAAGTTCAAGCTCAACGACCACAACTACGACGACCAAAACAACGTCTTCGTCATCGGGCCCTCCCAAGAAGACGACCGTTAATTTCGAAGATCAGTTAATCGAAGGCCAAACGCAGAAGCCTGAACTTTTTTATCTTCTCCAACAACGCAGCAATAATTTTAAGCGGTTGATTAAGCTCCGCGAGAATTTTCTGCCCGAGATGCGCGACACCGCTGAGGACATGAGTCGTCACGGCAACGGACATTGAGGATCTTTAAGTGAAAAAACCCGTCGTACTTCGGATTTTCAAAGGTGACCAACTTCTCGGGGTAAAGCAATTTGCCGAGAGCTCACAAATCGTTCTCGGACGCCCAGGTGACGTTCAGGTCCCGCTCGACGGCGAGCGCGTTTCGCTGATTCATGCGGCTATCGAAGAGCGTGACAGCGGTTATTTCGTCTGTGATTTAGGATCAGAAAATGGAACATTTAAAAACGGCGAACCTGTTTTGGATGCGCCCATCGAGTCCGGCGATATTATTCAAGTCGGCGAGTTTCGAATCGAATTCTTTATCGGCGTCCCGAAGCCAAAAGCGCCAGGGTCAGTCGAAATCACCAAAGTTGAAACGGCTCCAGTAGCCACGAAGGCCCCACCGCCAGTCACAGCCGCTTCAACGCCTGCGCCGTCACCGAATCCAGCGGCGACCGTGAAGTCACCGGCAACCAAGCCCGTGGCCACGGCGTCTCCGTCGGTTGCAGTGCGAGTTTCGGAATCTGTGATTCCACCTGCGCAACTCGATCCGTTCCCGACACCGACAGTGGGCGGCGGCGTTTCTCTTGCCGGCCCGCGTGCCGGCAGGCCTGTCCGTAAATCAGGTGGACCGCAGTCAAAGCGAGCAAAAACATTTGCTCCGCCCAGTAAATACAAAGACGTCCGTGATTTTGTAAAGCCAAGTAAAGGCACGGTCGTCGAAGTTCTCATTGCCTGGCGTGAACGCATCATCGATTCGCGGCACTTCAGCGAAGCGCAAACTGTGACTTTAGGTTCAAATCCCGGTTGCGACATCGTTCTTCCGCTCCTGTCGTCGAGTGTTCGAAAGATTCAGCTTTTGAAAATCGACCGCATCGCAAAAGTTTTAATCTCGCCAGACATGACCGGCGAACTTGTGCGCGGTCAGACCTCCTCGAGCTTCGCCGACCTGCTTCGTCAAAATAAAATGACGAAAGACGGCGCGCAGTATTCAATCGCGCTCGAGCAAGGCGAAATGGTCCGAGTTGAGCTGAACGATCAAATTTCGGTGATCGTTCGCTACACCTCGGACTCGCCAAAGCCGCTCGTGGCGCCAATCTTAGATTTGACCGCATCTGAATTCACCGGCATTATTCTGGCGGCTGTTTTGATTGCGATCTTGCGCCTCTATACATTTTTATATACGCCCCCGGTGGGGCTTCCGGGCGAGGACATCGATGAGCCGGTTCGCATCGCGATCGTCGCGACACCGACCCCAGTTCCAGCCATCGCACCGCCGGCTCCGAAAGTGGAGCCGACCCCGGCGCCCACTCCGCCGCCACCAGTTGTGAAAGCAACACCGCAGCCGACGAAAGCACCGGCAATAAAGCAGGCCGTGAATAAGCCGAAGGTCACGACCGTTACGAATCTCACGACAAAACAGGATCCGGGCAAATCTGCGAACGCCGCTCCGAACAAAAACAAAACTGGTCCTCGCGCGCTGACGTCTCCGAAGCAAGGTGGCGCAATAAAAACGACGCCTAAAGAAGGCTCGCAAATGAACAGCGCAAAACGTGATGTCACGAAGTCGGGAGTCTTCTCGGCGTTCGGGGCAAATGGTGCGCAAGACAGAATTGCGCAAGAGACATCGGGCTCCGGGGCTCTCGTCGGCCTGGCCGATGCGGCGACTGGGCGTTCGGGGCAAGCCGAAAATCGCGCGGGCCAAGGCTTAGGAAGTGCCACGAAAGATACGGGCATGGGCGGAACGGGAAAAGCCGCGCTCGGTATCAACGGCGGTCTCGGAACTTCGGGTCGAGGAAGTGGCAATACGGGTTACGGCACCGGCGGTCTCGGAAATAAAGCCGGTACGAAAATCGTCACGGGTGGTGCGGGTGAAAGCTTCTCGGGCACGATTGATCGCGAAGCGATTCGTCGAGTTTTAAAAGCGAACGAACGAACAATCCGGACCTGTTACGAGCGTCAGTTAAATCGCAATCCGGATTTGTTCGGAAAACTGATTCTCACTTGGGATATCGCCGATGGCGGACGAGCGCTGAACGTCCACGTCTCGTCGAACGAACTCGGCAACGCCGATGTCGCTAACTGCATTATGGATCGATTAAAAACATGGAAGTTCCCGGATCCGCCACCAAACCAGACGGTTGAAGTGTCGTACCCGTGGTTCTTCTCGAACTGATTTGTAAATTAAAAGAATTTAAGGGGGATTTCTAGTGGAACCTGTAGCAGCAACGGCAGTCGCCGACAACTCGAACTTCATCGTGCATGCGTTTACGGTCGGTGGACCAGCGATGTACGTCATCGCGGCCGTGGGATTTCTCACGATCATCCTCATCCTTGAGCGTTTCATTACGCTTCATTCGTTGACGGTGAACAAAGCCGATTTTAACGAACATCTCTTCGGAATGGTTCTTCGCGGCGATATTCGTCAGGCCATCACGTACTGCGATACGAAACCCACTCCACTCACCTCGACGCTCAAAGCGGGTTTGGTTCAAGTCATGAACCACCGCCCCGACGAAGAAGTGCAAGTGGCGATGGACGCAGCCGTTCTCCGCGACACGCCGCGCGTTGAAGGGTGGTCTTCATTCCTAGCTGTCTTCGGTAACGTCGCGACGCTGATCGGTCTCGTCGGAACAATCTCGGGTATGATTAAATCCTTCCAAGGTGTGGCGACAGAAGGCGGCGGCGCGCAAAAAGCCGAATTACTGTCTCGCGGTATCTCCGAAGCGCTTCACTGTACGGCGTTCGGTCTGATCGTCGCGATCTTAGCGATTATCTTTTACGGATATTTCCAGCTCCGCATCAGTCGCATCTTGAACGATGTTGTTGAGAGCAGCATGAGCTTGATGAATCTCGTCGTCGCAAACCGCGATAAAGTAAAAGAATAAGAGGCAGTACGCGTGGCACAGGTTGAAGATAAATCGGGACGAAGTCCCAACTTAGAATTGAACCTCGTTCCGATCATCGATTTGATGAGCGTATTAATTACGTTTCTTCTGATCACCGCGGTCTGGAGCCAGGTTTCAATGATTCAGCTCGGCTCGAGCCTCTACTCAAAAAAGAATCAGGATCAGCCGCCGACTCCGCCGCCGCCCCTCGCAGATATCCCCCTGCGAGTGGACGTGAAAGATTCGGGTATTCGCGTCATCATCGGTAGCGAGACTTTTCAGATTCCTAAATCGGTTGACGGCACCTGGAATTACCAAGCGCTCGGCGACCGGCTGAAGACCGTTAAAGAAAAATACCCCGAGAAAACTGACGGCGTGATTACCGTCGACGAAATTCTTCCCTACGAAAATTTGATCACCGGCATGGACACGATGATCCAAAGCGGCTTTCAATCGATCTCTGTTTCGACAGCGCAATCGGAATAAGCCACTCGCATAAAGGACTGATAAAAAATGGCGATCTACGCACCTGGACGACGCGATCGACACAATAGACCTCTCCGCACACGCGCACGCACGGTCGTTGCGATGCTCTCGCTGACGGCGATGGTCGACATGTTCACGGTCGTAGCGGTCTTCCTCCTGCAAAACTACAAGACGACAGGCGAAGTGATTCAGCTCGATGAAGCAGTTGCCCTTCCAAAAGCGCACGCCGTCAAAGAACTTCGACCGTCCACGGTCGTGATCGTTTCCAAGGAACAAATCCTTCTTGATAAGATGGTCGTCGCTTCGTTTCAGCAGGTGAAAGAGCAGCAGGACTGGCACATCGATGCGCTCACGCAAAAGCTCACGGAGAAATTTAAACTTCTCGCAGATAAAAGAGCCGCTGGATTAAGTGGGCAGATCAAGCAAGCGGTCGATCCTGCGCGCGCCGGCTCACCGACGAATGATCCCGAAGACGACCACCGGGTGACGGTTCAGGCCGATAAATCAATCGACATGTTGACGGTCAAAAAAGTGATGATGACTTTAAAAGATGCCGGCGCAAATCAAATCAATTTCGCGGTAATAAAAGAAGAAGGTTCTTCGAAATAAGCGGTCATCAGCGTTGAATCGACGTGAGCGTCGTTCAAGCCGCTTCGCTTTTAGGCTCATAATCCGTATGAAACCCCTTTACGTAATCAACGATTAAAGAATGCGTTTCTGCGGGCACTTGTCCGAAACGAACTCCGGCATATCCGTTTGACGTAACGTAGGCGACTTCGCCACGAAGTTGAAGAATTGCAGAAAGTTCGCCGCTTTTCACGAGAACCGAGACCGTGTCACCTAAACGAAGATCATGGCGACCCGTGATCCCCATGCCGGCAACGCTGATTGAGGCTGCGCGAACGATAAAACCCTGCGGGTCGTCATTCGATCGTGTCAATGTCACCGTGCCCATCAACGGAGCTCGTTCATTTTCTCGGCGGCTGAGACCCAAAAGCTCCATGACTTCCGAAAGCTCAAAGAGACTGGTCCACTTTTCCATTCCGACGGCCCACAAGCGAACACGCGCAAGCGAGCTGCAGATTTTCAAATGCTCAATTAATTCTTTTTCCGTCAGAGGGCCGGTTGGGCTCTTGCCGGCGTCAACGTACCAAACCGGTTTCGACGCTCGTTCATTTGCAGTTTGTACGATGCGATCGACTTGCGAAGCCCACGTCGAGACGTGAATCCATTCGCGCTCGCCCTTCCACCAAATGTACGTTGTGTCGGAGAGCTGACCGGTTGCCAATTTTTGCCGAACAACGTCGGTCGTAAAGGGTCCAGAGACCACATTGTTAGAATAGATGAACCATGCATGAGACAAAGCCATACTGTTCATTCGGCTCAAACTGCCTCGGACTTGAGACCGGTCGAAGGGCTGGGCTGAGCGACGCGCTACACGAAGCCAAGCTTCGTTGTTTCCCGCCGTGCAAGCAAAATGTGTGCTACGATTTAAGGAAATGACCCGACGAAATGCTGTTATTTTAGCTCTGCTTTTCGTCATTCTTGTTGTCGAAATTCTGGTGGTCGCGCCCAAAGAAATCGGAACATCTCTCGCCGATGATTTGAGGGCCGCAAAAGAAGCCGCAGCCGTCCTGAAGTTGCACGAGAAAGACAAGGGTCTGACCGGCCAAACGATGCGCGATGTGCATTTGGTCGAAGCAAAGGGCGAGGGTAAAGAGTGGGAGTTGTGGGCAGACCGCGCACTTCGACCCAAAGAGAACGAGCAGTGGACTATTGAAAAGGTGAAGGTCAATTTTTTCGCCGACAATGGAGTGATGTACACGGTGACAGGTTTGCGCGGCCTCGTGGTGCCAGAGAAAAAAGATATCCGAATTGACGGGGATGTGGTGACTCACTCTTCGAACGGCTACATTTTTAAAACGCAATCGGTCGAATATAACTCGAAAGGCCGAAAGCTCGTGAGTCCGAACCAAGTCGAGATGATCGGACCGCGCGATAAAAATGGCGGCGACATCCATCTCACTGGCGGCGCGCTTGACGCCGACTTCGCAACTAACGAGATCAATATCACGCACAATGTCCGGGCAACTCGCAAAGTGGTGATCGGCCCTGCGAATCAAGAAAAGACCGCTCATCTTCAAGCTCAACGGGCCTTGTTTAGCGGGCGAACAAATATGGCGCAATTTTTTGGTGACGTGGTCATCGATGTCGATGCGATGCAGATCGCCGGCCCGCGCGCAAAATTTTCGTATGATCCGACAACGCAGATGCTCGATTCGATGCAAGTTGAAGGCGGCGTCCACGTCACCGATAGCGACAAGTTTGCTACGAGCGGCGCGGTCAATATGTTTTTAAAAGAAGACAAAGTCGTCTTCTCGGGATCGCCGCGAGTCGTTCAAAACGGCGACGAGCTTGTCGGTGACGAGATTGTTCTCATGGACGGCGGCAAAAAAGTTCAGGTCTCAAACGCAAAAGCGCAAATTGAGTCGCGAACGAGCGGAGGCCCTTCAAAATGACAAAGCTCGTTGTCGAGGGCCTGACCAAGTCTTTCAAGCAACGCAAGGTTGTTGACGGAGTTTCGTTCGAAGTTTCGCCGGGACAAGTCGTTGGTCTTTTGGGGCCGAATGGCGCCGGTAAAACAACGAGCTTTTACATGACCGTGGGCCTCGTGGCGCCCGACGATGGCGATATCCGTCTTGGGGATTCGTCGATTCGTCACATGCCAATGTTTCAACGCGCACGAGTAGGCTTGAGCTACCTTCCGCAAGAAGCCAGCATCTTCCGCCGCCTAACCGTCAAAGAGAATATAATTGTGGCTCTTGAGGCACACGGAATTTCGGGCACCGCGAAGCAAGAAAAGCTCGAGATGCTCCTGAGTGAATTTTCGATTCAGCACATTCGCGACAGTTATGGCTACTCGCTTTCTGGCGGCGAGCGCCGTCGAGTCGAAATTTCGCGGGCGCTTGCGGGCGATCCGAAGTTTATATTGCTCGACGAACCGTTTGCCGGAATCGATCCGATCGCGGTGGCCGATATTCAGCAAATCATTCGTGATCTAAAAGATCGCGGCATTGGTATTTTAATTACCGATCACAATGTTAGAGAAACACTCGGCATCTGTGACACGGCCTACATCATGAAAGATGGCCGTGTTCAGGTCAAAGGCGGCGCGCAAGAAGTCGCAACGTCGGATCTCGCGCGTAAGTTTTATTTGGGCGAAAATTTTAAGCTTTGAACTTCAGATAGTTTTTCCGGGGAGAGATGAGATGGCAGTCGGAATGAAACAGTCAATGAACCTGTCACAAACGTTGCGGATGACTCCGCAGCTGCAGCAGGCAATTAAGCTTCTTCAACTCTCCCGCATGGAACTCGAAACGGCGGTTCGTAAAGAGCTTGAAGAAAACCCCGTTCTTGAAGAGCTCGCCGAAAATCCCGGCGAGGGCGAGGGCGATAGCAACGCCGAAGTCAGCGGCCAAGACTCGAATTCAATTCAAGAAGGTGTCGAGGCACAAGACGCGCAGAATCCGCAAAAGCAAGACGAGTTCGACTGGGAATCGTACTTAGATACCCAGTATAAACCGACGCAGTCTTCGGGCTCCGGCAACGAAGAAATCATGAACTACGAGAACATGATTTCGACCACGGCCACGCTGTTTGATCACTTAATGTGGCAAGTGCGAAATTCGGGTTTTAATGACGAAGAGCTAAATCTCGCCGGTATTCTCGTGAGTTACGTCGACGATGACGGCTACATCAAAGTTCCTCTCGAACAAATTGCCGAAGATGAGGGCGTTTCCAAGGAGGATCTCGAATCCGTTCTTCCTTTCGTCCAGGAATTTGACCCGCCCGGAATTGGTGCGCGCGATCTTCAAGAGTGCTTGTTGATTCAAGCAAAGCACATGCAAGAAGACACTCGTGACTTTGTGATTCTCATTACGAACCACTTAAAAGATCTCGAGAAAAAAAATTACGAAGGAATTGCTAAGACGATGGGCCGCGATCTCGAAGAGATCGTTGAGATGACAAAAATCATTTACTCGATGGATCCGAAGCCGGGTCGACTGTTTTTAAGTAACGACACCCAGTATGTTTCGCCCGATGTTTATGTTTATAAAGTCGGTGATGAATATATGGTGAGTTTGAATGAAGACGGTATGCCGCGTTTGCGAATTTCAAATTTCTATAAAAACGTTCTGCAAGGAAAGTCGTCGAACAACACGACTCATGAATATATCCAAGAGAAGCTTCGTGCGGCGGTTTGGTTGATCAAGTCGATTCATCAACGTCAGCGCACGATCTACAAAGTCACCGAGTCTATCGTCAAGCATCAGCGTGATTTCTTTGAAAGGGGACCGGGCTTCATCAAACCCATGATCCTTCGCGACATCGCTAACGATATCGGCATGCACGAATCGACAGTGAGTCGGGTGACGACCTCAAAATACGTTCACACACCGCGTGGAATATTCGAATTGAAATACTTCTTCAACTCCGGAATCAACACTGACGACGGTGACGCGCTTGCGAGCGAATCGGTTAAATTGAAGATCAAATCGCTGGTAGCGGTTGAAGACCACAAGAACCCTTTATCCGACCAGAAGATCGTGGACTTGCTAAAGAAAGATGGTATCCAGATTGCTCGGCGGACGGTCGCTAAGTACCGCGATGTCCTCAAGATTTTGCCTTCGAGTAAGCGCAAAAAGTATTTCTGACCTTATTTCGGCGTTTAGAGTTATTTCGGCGTTTAGAGGCTCTGCTCCATGATTTTAGTTTCCCTGATTTTAGGTTTGATGGCCGGAACGCTGATTGCGATTCTGGTAACGCGAGTTGGTCGCGCTAACGCACTCGCGCGCGCTGAACATGAAGCCCGCGAAATCCTCACCGAAGCCAAAGAAGAGGCCGCGCACCGAGAAGACGAAGCAAAGCTCATCGGCGACGAGACCAGCGCTGAGATTTGGTCGGCCCACGAATCTGATATCAATGCGCTCGATGCCAAGGTCAAAACGCTCGAAGACGAGTATCGCAAAAAGCGCAGCGCTGCCGACCGCGCCTACAATCAAGATTCACGCGAGGTTCAAGCGCAGCTGCAAGCGGTTCAAGATCAAGAAAAGATGATTCACGAACAGCAAGACCGTTTCGATCAACGCCGCACCAAAATACAGGGGCTACAAACGTCTTTGGTTGCCGAACTTCAGAAGGTCGCAGGTATTGAACCTGATTTGTTGAAAACACAGCTAGCCGGCGAGTTTGAAAATCAAATTTTGATCGACGCTCGAAAAAAGGCGACCGCTTACGAAGATGAAATTCGCCAGAGCAGCGAAGAGATCGCAAAAAAAATCCTCTCGACGGCCCTGAATCGCTTCCCTCGAGCGGCCTGCACAGAACGCGGTGTGGGCGTCGTTGAAATTCCAAACGATGATGTTAAAAAACGGCTGCTAGGGACTGACGGTCGCAATTTAGAAATCCTCCAAGAACTGTGCGGATTAGAGCTTGCGATCAGCGAGGCCAATACGTTTCAGCTCACAGGTTACGATCCCGTTCAGCGCGAAATCGTGACACGTTGCCTGGAAAAGCTTTTGCACGAACGAGCGCCAAATGAAGACACCGTTCGTCGCCTGTATGACAAAACTCGAAACGATGTTGCCCGAAAAATTGAAAGCGACGGTAACCGCATCGCCGCCGAACTTGGCCAGAAAGATATGAACCCCGAAATCAAAAAGATGTTGGGGACACTTCGCTATCGCTACTCGTTTGCACAGAATCAGCATTTTCACGTCGCCGAGGTGGGTTGGCTCTGCGGAATTCTGGCGAGCGAACTTGGCTCGGTCGAGCGTTCGGCCGCTAAGCGTGCCGGTCTTTTACACGACGTGGGCAAAGCGATGGATCACAATCAAGAGGGCGGTCACGCAGTTTTGGGTGCCGATTATATAAAAACGCACGGCGAAAAAGAACATATCGTTCATGCCGTTCGGGCCCACCACTACGAAGAACAACCGACGACCGACCTGTGTTTTCTAGTCATTGCCGCCGACGCGATTTCGGGCGCACGCCCCGGTGCGCGTCGCTCAACGGTTACGGTTTACAATCAAAAAATTGAGGCACTGACCACGATCGCCGAGAGCTTCCGAGGGGTCACCAAAACACTGATCCTCAACGCCGGCCGTGAGGTTCGAGTGATCGTCGACGGCCGTCGAGTCAACGATGAACAGTCGCTAAAAATGTGCCGCGAGATCGCCGATCAAATCGAAGAGGAATGCCAATATCCTGGCCAGATTAAAGTTGTCGTTATTCGCGAGACCCACGCCGAAGCGATTGCGAAATAAGTTCGGGCCCACTTTTGTCTCGCCTTGAGACGTTCAGGGGCTAAGATCAAAATTCATCTTGGTGACCTGCACTTTAGTCCAGTGCCTTCCGATAAGAACCTTGCGACTTCTCGCACGCATTTCTTAGGAAAGGTTTTTCGCAATGAAAGTGGATTTCAATTTCAAGCACGTCGATTCTTCTGATGCCCTCATGGACTATGCCAGCGAGCGCATGGAAAAGCTCACCCGCTTTGAACTCAAGCCCATGGACGTTCAATTTACGGTGTCGATGGAAAGCCGTCATGAATGCAAAATCGAAGTTCACGTGGTTGAAGGGCGACGCAAGTTCAAGGCAGAAGCAGTCTCCGACGACTTCTACCGGTCAGTCGAGATGGTCATCAATAAGCTGTCTCGCCAACTTTCGAAGGATAAGGGTCGCGTCAAACATCACAAAGACGCTGAGAGGTCCTCGTACGGCAAGATTGCTCGCCTCAACGAACAGCTTGAAATCGACTATGCGCTAGCGAAGCCGCTTCGCAAGGCGAGTTAACCCCATTTGTTGACCGTGCCTGGGCGCTTTGATAGCTAATCAGAGTTCCCAATCCTTAAACGGGTCCAAATTGTACTTTGGATCACGAGGCTTGCGATCTCCACGCAACCGAGAAGGCACATGAAAAATTATTTGTTCACGAGTGAGTCCGTTTCCGAAGGCCATCCCGATAAAGTCGCCGATCAAATCAGCGACGCAGTTCTCGACAATATTTTGGCGCAAGATCCGCGCGGTCGGGTCGCCTGTGAGACCCTGGTCACAACGGGAGTTGCGATCGTTGCCGGTGAGGTCACAACGACAGCTCGTCTCGATATTCCGGCCATCGTTCGCGGCGTCATCAAAGACATCGGCTACGACGACGGACGCAAAGGCTTTGATGGCAACTCGTGTGCGGTCATGGTCACGCTCGATCGGCAAAGTCCCGACATCGCTATGGGTGTCGATACCGGAGCGAACAAAGAACAAGGTGCCGGCGATCAAGGCATCATGTTTGGCTACGCCGTGAACGAAACGCCCGAGCAAATGCCGCTCTCAATTAGCCTCGCGCACCGGTTGATGTACGACCTCGCGCAAGCCAGAAAATCGGGCGCAGCAAAATGGCTTCGCCCAGATAGCAAAAGCCAAGTCACCGTTGAATATGTCGACGGCAAAGCCAAGCGCGTCGACGCGGTCGTGATTTCAACTCAACACGATGAAGAGATCACGAATCAGCAGATCAAAGACTTCGTCATGGAAGAGATCGTCAAAAAAGGCATTCCGGCGAACTGGCTCGATAACAAAACGAAATACTTCATTAACCCAACGGGTCGTTTCGTCGTCGGGGGGCCGCAAGGCGATTGCGGACTAACGGGTCGTAAAATTATCGTCGATACTTACGGCGGTCACGGCGCCCATGGCGGCGGAGCTTTCTCGGGCAAAGATCCCTCGAAGGTCGATCGCTCGGCCGCTTATGCCGTCAGGCACATAGCAAAAAACATCGTGGCGGCTGGCTTGGCCGAGCGTTGTTTGATTCAGACGTCCTATGCAATCGGCGTAGCCGAACCGGTCAGCATCATGGTCAACGATTTCGGTACGAGCGAGCATAGCCATGAAGTTCTCGCGAAAGCGATCAAAGAGATCTGGAACCTGAAGCCAGCCGCGATCACGGAGCAGTTCGATCTTTTAAAACCTCGGTACCGTGCGACAGCGGCCTACGGACATTTCGGACGCTCAGAAGAGTCGTTTACCTGGGAGCGCACCGACAAAGTCGAAATGCTGAAAGACGTCGTTAGAACATTGTCTCGTCGCTAAAATTCTAAAGCGTTAAATAAAAATAAGGCCCCGGTGAATTTTTTCGCGCGGGGCTTTTGTATTTAGTGGGTGGCCGCGACGATTTTCGGTACGATCAGGTATGCTTAAACTCAAAGTCGCGCGAGCTTTAGACTAGTTGGGAGCTCGAGCTAAATGGTCAAATCGAACGCCACGAACGAAACCAAATGAATGCGCTCGACTGGCTGCGTTCGGGCGCAACGGGCCGCCCCCACCGTCCTCAAACATATTGCAACATATGGCAGTTCAAGCTAACTAAGTGCCAATGGCCAAGAAGCTAGCAACGACGATCTACATCACCGAAAGCCAGAACTTGCTTTTAAAAGAGCTCAATCGGCGTTCAAAAGTTCCGGTCGCGGAATTTATTCGTGAAGGTATTGATCTCGTTCTCAATAAACATCGTGATCTTCTACCGGGCCAGCTTGAGCTCAACTCGCTCCTGCCAGGAACTGCCGACGATGCAACCACCGACGCACGAACAAGAAAGCGCTAACTCACTTCATGATGGACTCTAAGTTTATCCGAAATTTTTCGATCATCGCGCATATCGATCACGGTAAGTCGACGCTGGCCGATTCTTTAATGCGTATTACGGGTGCAGTCGCCGAGCGCGATGCGAAAGCCCAGCTGCTTGATAATATGGAGATCGAGCGCGAGCGCGGGATCACGATCAAGGCGCAAACAGTTCGTCTCCTGTACAAAGCCGACGACGGCAATACTTACCAGATGAATTTGATTGATACTCCGGGGCACGTCGATTTCTCGTACGAAGTGTCGCGCAGTCTCGCCGCCTGTGATGGGGCCGTACTTGTTGTTGACGCCGCCCAAGGTGTTGAAGCGCAGACACTCGCGAACGTCTATTTGGCACTTGAAAATAATCTCGAAGTCATCCCTGTTATCAATAAAATTGATTTACCTAACGCCGATGTTGAAAGTACTAAACAACAGATCGAAGACGCGATCGGCATCGATTGCAGCGATGCGATCTTGGCGAGTGCCAAAGAAATGATCGGCATCAAAGAGATCCTTGAGGCCGTGGTCAAAAGAGTACCGCCGCCGAAAGCTGATCGCAATTTGGTCTTGCGCGCGATGATTTTCGATTCTTGGTTTGATGCGTATCAAGGTGTTGTCGTCCTTTGCCGAATCGTCGATGGCCAAGTCAAAAAAGGCGATCTCATTAAGTTCATGCAAGGAACTCAAGAGTATGAAGTCTTGAAGCTTGGAACTTACTCGCCGTATCCGGTTGAATTTCAAGAGCTCGGAGCCGGCGAAGTCGGCTTCTTCGTTTGCGGGATTAAAGATATTCGCGAAGTAAAAGTTGGCGATACCATTACGCTGAGCAAAAAGGGCGCAACCGAAGCGCTGCCGGGGTTTAAGCGGATCACGCCGATGGTCTTCTCGGGAATTTTTCCGGTCATTGCCAGCGACTACGAACAAGTCCGGGACGCGCTCGACAAACTGATTCTCAACGACTCGTCACTCACCTTCGAAGTCGAAAAATCGGCAGCGCTCGGCTTTGGTTACCGCTGCGGTTTCTTAGGTCTTCTTCACATGGAAATCGTGCAGGAGCGGCTCGAGCGTGAGTTCGGTTTAAATCTGATCACCACCGCGCCAACCGTCGTTTACAAAATTAAAGGTACTGACGGCAAAGAATTTGAAATTGAAAATCCGGCCTTCTTGCCCGATCCAACGCAGATCGAATGGATGGCCGAACCATACGTGAAGGTCACCG
>JAYTHQ010000141.1:0-15935 GCA_043732445.1 Bdellovibrionales bacterium
CTGGGGATGTTCTTTTTAGCACGTCCGATCGTCGATGTTTTATTTTTGGGACGCGAATTTAAATACGCCGACGCGATCTCGACAGCGCAGGTCATTCAAGTTTACGCCTTCACCGTGTTGATTGCCGCGGCAATTCGAATTTTGGCGCAAGGGTTTTACGCAATTCAAAATACGTGGTTTCCGGCGCTGGCGAGCGGCGTTGCGCTGGTGACGCATCTGTTCTTTGCGTTCGCCCTCACGCGCACTTTTGGTTTGAACGGCCTCGCGGCAGCCTCGTTGTGTTCAGCGACCGTGAACTTATTGATGCTCGCGACCGCTTACCGTTCGTGGGTCGGCCGCCTCCAAGCGCGCGAGCTCGCGAGGAGTGCCGGCAAGTTCGTCGTTTGCGGAGCTGCGATGGTCGTCGTGCTTCTTTTTCACGACCGCCTATTAGGAATTTTCGGCACACGATTTTTCGCGCGCGCCTTCGTTTTGATGATCGTGATCGCGGTTGGCGGCAGCGTCTACTTGGGCGTTGCACGTTTACTGAACGTCGCTGAACTCCGCGACGCAACCGCCGTTTTGATCGCAAAGCTACGGGCGCGCCGCGCACGCTCGCTCTGACAAAAAGAGTTCGCGCGACTCTCGATTCCAGCCAGTCTGGGTTTTGAGGAAACCTAATTCTCGATCAGTTTTGCAATATAAAACTCATCCACAAAAGTGCCGGCGATCAAAGCTGCTTTTTCTCGCCTTCCTTCAATCTTGAAACCGTTTTTCGTATAAAGAGAAACACCGCGTTCGTTTGCTGTTCGAACTTCGGCCTCGATACGATTGATTCCACATGATTTAGCGTGGGCTTCCATGGCGCACAGGAGTCGTGAACCGAGCCCCTGACCCCAATGGGAACTGCTGACAGCCATACCGAAGGCGCCGATGTGTTTTACCCACGGATGGCTTGGATTCTTCTGGAAGAACCTGAGATTTCCGATGATTCCTCCGCGAGAAAATATCCCGATGCTGAGGTTCACGGGATGATTGAGATTTGCTGCCCAGAGAGCAGCCAACTGATCTCTCGGCATCTCCGGCATCGCTTCATACTTCAGAGTGTGGGTCGATTCTGACGCTACCTGTTTTGCGAATTTGTTGGCCAAATCAACATCTGTTGGATCGTAAGGGCGGATCACAGCTTCTGATCCGTCGTTCAACTGAAATGTTTCAGGATTAATCGACGCCATAATTACGTTCTACTCCGTCTCGTTCCTACGCACATGGAAAACAATATCATCCGTACGCGCTCGCGTCAGCTCTAACGAGCGATCCCTGGCGGTTGCGCCAGGCCCATCGGTTGTGGGCTTGATTACAGAAGCAGTGATTTTATTTTCGCTATCAACAGCCGTTGACGCTTGAGTGAGGAGTTAGTCGTCTGCGAGAGCATAATGGCGCGGGGCGCGGGGCGCCTTAACTGAAGCTGAAAATGCGCATCGGCCTACTTGCGGCGAAGGCGCATCAGTCTGCGGACGATGAATGGTAAAGAGGCCAGAGCTACCAGCGTCACGATCAAGCGAACGCTTAAGACATCGCTTGCGCTAGAGATTTTCGAGAGCTCTGTTCCTGCTGCGGCGAAAAGAAAGCACGCGGGTAGAGACGCGGTCAAAGTCACAAGCCAAAACCGAAAAACGGGGATGGGCGTGAGCCCAAACGCGAGGTTCGTTAGAAAGTAGGGCATGACCGGAATGAGTCTGAGCGCAATCAGGTACTCAGTCCCATTTCGGTGATACTCGCGCTCGACGATGGCAGCGTGTTTCGTAAATGTTTGCCTGACAAAATCGCGAAAAATAAAGCGCGCCAAAAGTAGCGAGACGATCGCGCCAAGCGAAAGCGCTAGCGCGCTGATCAAGGTGCCGAGCCAGAGCCCAAAGAGTGCACCGGCGATCATCATCGGGATCGACGCTGCCGGTAGCGAACAGACCACGTAGAGACTTGCAAAAAGTGCGTACGCCGCGATCGTGGTGAGGGGTGCAAAGGCATATCGTTCGCGGACCCAGGCTTCGTGCTCTTTGATCGAGCTGATTGAAAGAAAGCGATCGAGGTGAAGATGGAAAAAAATGTAGAGTGCAAATATCCCCGCTGCCAGCAAAACTATTTTCGCCGCGCGCTTTAAGCGCGGTGAAATTCGGGCTGGCAAAACTGGCGGGAGAGTCGCCGTCATGTTTTTGCCAAATCGAGTTTGGTCATTTGCCACGCCTGTTCTTTTGCAGGATCGCTGAGCTTTTCCCAAACGCGGCCCGAGGCTTCTACTTTTGCGCGCATATGGAAATACCGTTTTTCGAATCTTGAGTTCGCGGTGCGTAGGCTTTGCTCCGCATCAAGGCCAAGGTGTCTAGCCAGTTGTGAAACTGAAAATAGAACGTCGCCGAGCTCATGCTCGAGTGCGGCCTTTAATTCGGCGCTGGGTTCACCTTTAACGGGAAGCTTCAGAAATTCGTCTCGGAGTTCGCGAATCTCTTCGTCGACCTTTTCAAAAACGCCCTTTGCATCAGGCCAATCGAAACCGTCTTTTTGAGTCTTGTCGCCGATCTTGTGCGCACGTTGCAACGCGGGTAGCGCCTTCGGTAAATCAAAGACGGTTGGTTTCGCGGTCTGGCCTTTGTCGACCTTTTCCTGCGCTTTGACTTTGGCCCAGTTAGTTAAGACGTCTTTCGACGATTCCACTTTAGTTTCGGCAAATACGTGGGGGTGGCGTCTGATCATCTTTTCGGAAATTCCGCGCACCACATCGTCGATGTTATAGCGCTGTTCCTGGCGGGCGATTTCGGCATGCAGCACGACCTGCAGCAAGACGTCGCCGAGTTCTCCAATCGTTTCGGCCTCATCGCCGCTCTCAATGGCCTCGGCGAGTTCAAAGGACTCTTCGATCGCGTAGGGTGCAAGGGTTCTGTGCGTTTGTTCTTTGTCCCAGGGGCAGCCGTCGGGACCTCGGAGCGCCTCAACGATTTTCACAAATGACTCAAAGGTCTTTAGGTTTTCAGGTGGCTTGACCATGGGGAAATGCCTTTCTAGCTGTAAGTCTGACCGGACTCTAACTGTTTGGGCTTTTCGAGTGAAGAACCGATATGTTATGTGAAGGCGCAAAGGGTCAAAATACCATGGGTAAGCAGAAAAGCGGGAGTCGCGAGAAATTGCATGCCCGCTCGAAGTATATCGATCATAGCCTGCGATTTCTCGACTGGGTGAACGACCTTGGTTTTGAACGCACGCGTGCTGGCCGTTTCGCGCAAACGCTCGACGGTGCCTTCCAAATTCGCAAGCTCTCGATCGCTTTCTTGTTCTCGCTGATGCTGGCGGGGTTGATCTATTACGACTTCGATTTCACCTACAGCGTGCGCGTCGGTGAAACTGTCTCACGAGATATTAAATCTCCGGTCAATCTAGAAATCACCGATGACGTCGCAACCGAAGAGAAGCGCAAGCTCACGGAACGCGCCACGCCAGTCGTTTTCGATTTTGACCGTGAAACTTTTGAAGAACTTTACGGCCGCGTGTACACGTCATTTCGGCGCATGCGCGATGACATGCGAAAAGTCACCCTTTCACGTGATGACTTCGTTCGTTTTGATCAGATCAAAAAGCTTTTTGATCTCAAGCCCGCTTTTGAAAAGTCGCTGGGGCACAAAGTTTCGGACCAGGTCTTCGAGTGGTTAGTGCAAAACAAGTTCGGCCCAAGGACTGAGAATCTGGCGATGCAAACTCTCGATAAGTGGTCTGATCACAAGATCGCCGACGGATCCGAGAAGCTTTTTGCCGAGGGCTATCACGAGATCGTCACGCGTGAGCTGACGCGCGGGGCCCGCGGCCGCGAGGCCGCCATCTCTGCAAACGAGATTCTCGATCGACAGCACCTCGAGGATTTTCCGGTTATCCGTTCGCCCTTGTCGCGCACTTATACTTCAACCGACCAGCGTCTCTTTGAAGAGTTCGTGCACGATCTTATCACGCCGAATTTAACCTTGAATCGCCAGGAGACCGAAACGCGCCGGCAGAAGGCGCGCGAAGACGTCTTGCCGGTCGTCGTTTCAATTAAGAAAAATCAGGTGATCGTCGCGCAAGGCTCGGTCGTGAAGCCGCTTCAGGTTTCTATTTTGAGTGAAATTGAAAATCAACGTTCTGGCCGCAACCGTAACTTTGTCGTTTTAGTCGCTTCGATTCTCTTTGTTGTCATGATGCTGGTTTTCTCGTCTTACCTGAGGCGATTCACTTTGAATCGGGTGCGCGTCGACAACAAAGAAATTGTTGTCATGGGCGCCGTGACCCTCGGGGTCGTTGCGATCACGAAACTGTTTATTTTTATGACCAACACCACATTCTCAACAACGTTTGGCTCAATGATTCCGGAGGCTGCGTTTATGTACGCAGCGCCGAGCGCCGCAGGCGCGATGTTGGTTGGGCTTTTAATCACGGCCGGCGAAGTCGTCTGGATTTACTCACTGTTTGTTTCGGTCGTGCTCGGCCTGATGGTTGATCAGAAGTTTTCGTACATGCTCGTGGCGATCGTTGGTTCGCTGGCGGCCGCACGTGGCGTTCAAGGGTGCAAGGCCCGCAACGACCTTTACTTCTCGGGTTTGCGAACGGGGCTGGTGAACGCGCTCATGATTTTGTTGGTCGTGACCGTGCAACATTTTGGCGATGATACCTTGATGCGCCAGCTTCTCTGGACGGTGCCGGCCGGATTTATTTCTGGGGTGTTGTCTTCGCTCGTGGCGATGATGTTTATTCCGCTGCTTGAAAGCGTTTTCAATATCACCACCGATGTGAAGTTACTCGAGCTTTCAAATCTCAATCATCCGCTGTTAAAGAAAATGATCGTGCAAGCTCCCGGCACTTACCATCACTCACTTGTCGTCGGTTCAATGGTTGAGGCCGCGGCTGAGGAAATCGCCGCCAACCCGCTCCTCGCGAAAGTTATGAGCTACTACCACGACATAGGTAAGACCGAACATGCGCAGTACTTCATCGAAAATCAGAAGCCAGGCAACAATCCGCACGATCATTTGTCACCGCATATGTCGAAAACAATTTTGATCGCGCACGTGAAAGATGGCGTCGAGCTGGGCCTTCAGTATAAGCTTGGCAAGGCGATCATTGACGGAATTGTTCAGCATCACGGTACGACGCTAATCGCTTTTTTCTACAATCGAGCCGTCGAGCAGCACGATGAGGCGATCGACGAAGTTGCCGAAGACGACTTCCGGTACCCGGGCCCAAAACCGCAGTTTCGCGAAGCTGCCCTCATTATGCTCGCGGACTCGATTGAGGCGGCGTCGCGCTCACTCGATGAGCCCACGCCGGTTCGACTTCAGAACATTGTGAAGAACATTATCCAGCGCAAGTTCATGGACGGTCAGCTGAATGACTGCAACTTAACGTTAAAAGACCTGACGACGATCGAAGAGTCGTTCATCCGAATTCTTAACGGCATCTATCATCAGCGCATCGATTATCCGAAACGCGCGGGCGGCGGCATGAGCGAAGGTGCGCCTGTCAAACGGCGTGCGTCGGGGGGGGCTGGAGCGGCAGCCGCCGGAGCAGCCACCAATGTTATTCCGGGCCCGGGTTCAGGCTCTGGTTCCGGTCCAAAAAAGTGAAGCTGACCGTCACGATTATCAATCAGTCCGGCCGAGCTCTCCCGCAGGCGTTTTTAAAAACGTGGGTCGCGTCGGTTTCGCGCGAGCTGAAAAAACGTATCGGCGAAAAGCCCAGGCGCGAGTTAGTTATCGCGTTCGTTTCGAGAACCCAGATTCAAAAGCTCAATCGTGAGTTTCGTGGCAAAAACAAACCCACCGACGTGTTAAGTTTTGCGCCTTCATTTGACGACGCCAAGAGCTTGGGCGAGCTTGCGATATCGCCCGAAGTGATTTCCGCGCAAGCCCGCGAACACGGCCTTTTAGTGCGCGAGGAACTCGGCTACATGATCCTGCACGGGATTTTGCATCTCTTAGGTTATGATCATGAATCAAGCGCGAAAGACGCCTCGGCCATGTTCGCCCTCCAGGACGAGATTTTCGAGAGTTTGACGGGCGCCAGCGCTGCAAAATCGGGCGGTCGCCGAACCGAACGCTCAAAGTCTTGATACGAGCGCGAGTGGCTGTTAGATCTATACCTTCAGCCAGAGGGTGACTATGAGTCTCGTGACCGAACTTTCCGATGCGAAAGGGCGCTTGAAAGCGCTCAGCGATAAATCCAGCGAACTTCGGGGGTATCTTTGACGTTCCAATGAAGGAAAAGCGGCTGCAGGAATTAGCGATGCAAGCCGAGAATCCTGATTTGTGGACCAAGCCCCTCGAGATGCAAAAGCTCAACAAAGAGAAGGCGGTTTTAGAAAAAGCCGTCACCTCCTGGTCGGAGCTCAAGCGCCGAGTCGAAGACGGCCAAGTTCTTCTGGAAATGGCCGTCGAAGGTAACGACGAAGACACCTTCACCGAAGTGAAAAACGAACTCGATGCGCTCGATGCGATCGTGAGCGAACTCGAGATCGCGAAAATGTTGAGCGGTGAGCTCGACTCAAACAATACTTATTTATCTGTCAACGCCGGTGCCGGCGGTACCGAAGCGCAAGACTGGTGCGAGATGCTGTACCGCATGTATATGCGGTACGCCGAAAGCCACGGCTACAAAGTCGAAACCATGGAATACAACGAGGGTGAGGGTGCGGGAATTAAATCCGCAACGCTTCTGATCTCTGGCCCTTATGCCTACGGGCATCTGAAAGCCGAAACGGGCGTTCATCGCCTTGTGCGAATTTCGCCGTACGATTCGAATGCGCGCAGGCACACGAGCTTCTCGTCGGTTTTTGCATGGGCCGAAGTCGACGATGATATCAAAATCGAAGTGAATCCCGCAGATCTCACGGTTGAAACCTATCGGTCGTCGGGAGCGGGTGGTCAGCACGTCAACAAAACGGATTCGGCAGTTCGCATGCGGCACGGGCCAAGCGGCATCGTCGTCACGTGTCAGACGCAAAGGTCACAACACGAGAACCGCGCAACGGCTTTAAAGATGTTGAAAGCGGCCCTTTACGAAAAAGAAGTCGAAAAGCAAAACGCCGCAAAAGACGAAGCGAACGCCACTAAGAAATCAAATGAGTGGGGCTCGCAAATTCGTTCGTACGTGATGCATCCGTACCAAATGGTCAAGGATCACCGCACTCAACACGAAACATCGCAGGTCCAGACGGTGATGGACGGCGCGCTCGATGAATTCATTTACGCGATGCTTAAAGGCGGCGTAAAGCCACGCAGCGCCTCGGGCGCTAGCAGCGACGATATCTGATGAAGTCGCTTGTCAGACTGAGGTTTCATCTCTGGCTTGTTTACCGCTTCATGTCTGGCGGGCGCAGACTTCTGAGCGCGCCCACTTTGATCTCACTCCTGGGCATGGCACTTGGCGTGGCTTCACTGACGGTTGCAATGGGCGTCGTGAGCGGATTTGAAAAAACGCTGAAGACCGCGATCATCGACGTTTTTGGCGACGTGATGCTGGTAAAAAAAGGCGATAAGCCGCAAGTCGTTGAGTCCATCACTTCACTCGTTAAACAAAGTTCGCCCGAAGTGCTCACTTACACGCCGTTCGTTCAGCTCGAAGGCATCATGGCCGGGAGCGGTCACGTCTCGGGGATCGTCATTCAGGGATTTGATCCAAAAACCGTCGATAAAGTTTTGCGAATTCGGTCGCGAATTATCCACGGCGAATTTAAATTTGGCCGTTCGTCAAACGATCTGCCCTTCGCGATGGTGGGCAAAGCGCTCGCGAAAAAATATGATTTGAAAATCGGTAGCGAATTTAAGGCGGTTTTACCAAAGCCGTCGCGCGAAAACTCCGCGGAGTTTGCGCCCGAAGTTAAAACGTTTGTTCTGTCTGGAATCCTCGATCTTGGGAAGGCCGATTACGACGAACGGTTTGTTGTCACGGACTTGGCGGCTGCGCAAAAATTTGCAGGCTTCGGAGATGCATTTACGGGGATTCGCATCAAGCTTGTCGATTCTGACCGCGCGCCTGAAGTTGCACGCAAGCTCCAGCTCGATCTCGGGCCTGGCTATTGGACAATGGATTGGACCGAGGTCAATAAAAATCTTTTGCGAGCGGCAACCGTCGAGCGCATCGTGATTTTCTTCGTGATCTCAATCATCGTTATTATTGCTTGCTTCAACATCGCTTCGAATATGTTTGTGAGTGTTTTAAAAAGATACGGAGACACGTCAACCCTACGAGCGATGGGTTTTGCGGCTAAAGACGTGCGAAAAGTTTTTGTTCTTCAGGGACTTCTGTTCGGAGTGATCGGAACGTTCGCTGGGTTTCTTTTGGGCCTTCTTCTTTGCGCCGCCTTCGTCATTCTTCAGCGCTACATCGTGCTTTTGCCGCCCGAAACTTACCGTATTGATCACATCGGAGTCGACTTACGCCTGATCGATTTTGTTTCGATTCTTGCGGTTTCGATGTTGATCTGTTTGATTTCATCTTTGATACCAGCTCGCAAGGCGGCTGCGCTTGATCCAGTACAGGGGCTTCGTTATGAATAGTCTTATTTCCGTCCGGGGCGCGACGAAATCTTACCCGATGGGCGCCAGTCGTCTTGACGTTCTTCGTGGTGTCGATGTCGACGTAGCAAAAGGCGAAGCCGTTTGCATTGTCGGTTCGTCGGGGGCTGGCAAAAGCACGCTCCTTCATGTGATGGGAACGCTCGATAAGCCAACACTCGGGAAAGTGTACTTTAAAGGTGTCGACCTCACGCGCGAAAGCGATGAAAAGTTGGCCGAGTTTCGTAACCGGTCGATGGGTTTCGTTTTTCAGTTCCACCATTTGATGTCAGAGTTTTCGGCCCTTGAAAACGTCATGATGCCGTGTCGAATTGGCGGCCTTACGCTTCAAGACAGCCGCGACCGCGCGATGAAGCTCCTTGATCTTTTGGGCCTCAGTGCCCGCGCCAAGCATTTCCCCTCGGAACTCTCAGGTGGCGAACAGCAGCGAGTGGCGATTGCGCGCGCTTTGGTGCGCGAACCCGAAGTGCTTTTTGCCGATGAGCCGACGGGGAATCTCGACACCGTAAACGCCGCTCGAATTCAGGATTTGTTCTTCGAATTAAAAGACAAATTGAATCTCACCTTGATCGTCGTGACTCACGATCTAGCGTTTGCGCAAAAATTCCCGAAAGTCCTTCGAATGCGTGACGGACTTTTCAGCTAAAACTCGCTTCCAAAGCGCGTTTCGAGCCGCTCACCCGCGGATCGCTCCGCCTGAGGTTTTGACAAGCTTTGGTTTTTGTCATACGCTCTCGCCGAAGTTACCTTAAATTATTAAAACGACTCAGGATTTCGCGAAAGTTCGCGACGATTTAAGAGCGCCTAGGAACTGCATTTTGAGATTTGCCAGCAAGATTTCGCTTCATCTGACGTTCTTTGCCCTGGGTCTCACTTGGGTTTGTGCGTCAAACTTCGCAGAAGCGCTCCCCGCAAAAGCGTCGCAAAAAGCAGCCGTTAAAGCCCGAATCGCGGCTCGCCGTAAAGCGAAGCCTCTCCTCGAAAAGCCTGCGGCCGAAGTCAGCACACTCAAAGTTGGCAAAATCGCGATCAAAGGAAATAAAAAGATCGAGAGCGACGCGGTTTCTGCCCGTCTGGTGAGCAAGTCAGGCGACGCCTACGCGAGTGAAAAAGTTCGCGCCGATGTCGAAGCTTTGTTTCGCACCGGTTACTTCTATGACGTTCGCGTCGACCGTGATTTGAGCGGCGGCATGGCTGATTTGACCTACACGCTGGTTGAAAAGCCGTCGGTGACCGAAATCAGTTACAACGGCAACTCCGAAGTCGACACCAAAGACCTTCAAGACGCCGCGAGCTTAAAGGCTTTCGAGATCTTGAATATGAATAAGGTGCGCGAGGCGACCGAAAAAATCCAAAAACTTTATGAAGACAAGGGCTACTTCCTTGCGCGAATTTCTCCGCGCATTGAACCCGTCACTAAGGGCGAGACCGTCAAATTGACGTTCGATATTCAAGAAAACGATAAAGTAAAAGTAAAGCGCGTCACCATTTTAGGTAACCGTAATATTTCTGACGGGCGCATCAAGGGCGCGATGCAGACTCAAGAAGGCGGCTTCTTCAGTTTCATCTCGGGCTCGGGTTCTTACAAGCAAGACGCTTTCGATCACGATGTGCAGCTGATTCAGTACATGTACTTCAACGAAGGGTACGTGCAAATCCGCGTCGAGCGGCCGCAAGTTTACGTCACGCCCGATAAAAAAGGGATCTACATTACCGTCCGCGTTGAAGAAGGCGACCGCTTCAAAGTCGGTACGGTCGATTTTGCGGGCGATCTTCTCTTCGATCGCGACGACCTCTTTCATTCAGTGGAAATCAACGGCAGTGGTTGGTATGCGCACGAAACGCTGCTCAAAGATCTTCGCACCTTACAGGCGAAATACGGTGATTTGGGTTACGCGTACTCGAACATCATTCCGCGCACACGCATCCGCGAAAAAGACCGCGAAGTCGATATCACCTTCGAAATCGACAAAGGTAATAAGGTTTACTTCGGTCGCATCAACATCGTGGGCAATACGAAGTCGCGCGACAAAGTTGTCCGTCGTGAGCTGCAAGTTCGCGAAGGCGAGCTTTACAACGAAACGCGCAAGCGCGAATCGCTTGATAACGTAAAACGCCTCGGTTACTTCGACGAAGTGCAATTCAATTCATCGACGCCGGCTGAAAACGCCGATTTGATGGATGTCGATATCGTCGTGAAAGAACGCAACACCGGCTCCATTCAGATCGGTGCGGGTTACTCGACTTATTCGAACTTCATTTTCAACGGCCAAGTGAACCAAACGAATTTGTTCGGCAAGGGTCAGAAGCTTGGCGTTTCGATCGACTTCTCGTCGAATCAGTCGTTGTTTAACTTCAACTTCACCGAACCCTACTTCCTAGATACAAAATGGTCTCTGGGTTTCGACGCGTACCAATCGCAGCGGATTTTGACTCAGTACAAAGAAACAAAGAAGGGTGGCGCGTTCCGGGTCGGTCATCCGCTCGCGCCGTTTTTGAACGGATTCATCCGCTATAAACTTGAAGACACCACGATCGATCTCGACAAAGTTTACGGCGATCCTGATTTGTACCCGGCTCCGACCGACGCAAACCAAAGCCCAAAAGGAAACGGTAACGGTCTCACGTCATCGTCGACCGTCACGCTTGAGTACGATAAACGAAATGACCGCTTTGCGCCGTCAGACGGTGTTTATAGCAGTGCATCTGTCGAGTATGCCGGCCTCGGTGGTTCAAAGAAGTTCACCAAAGGTTTCCTGACACTTCGCTACTACAAGCCGATCTTCTGGGGCCTCGTCTTCCGGAACAATTTGAACTACGGCTTTATCAATTCGAACGACCCGAATCTTGAGCCACCATTCAACGAATTGTTCTTACTCGGTGGCGCCAACAGCTTGCGCGGCTTCAATTGGTTTGAAATCGGCCGTCATAAACGCTCAAGCAAAATCTATCAATGTTACCGCGGCACTTACACCGGTGACTACACCGGCTGCCCAGGCGGAACTTCAATCGGGGCCGACCAAGGCGACGCGCTTGCGGGCTCGAAAGCACTGTTGCCTTACGGCGGTTCGCAACAGCTTTACTACAACCTCGAGTTTGAATTCCCGTTGATTAGCGAAGCGGGCATCAAGGGCGTCTTTTTCTATGACGTCGGTAACGCCGACAATATTCTCGTGCTGAACGAGCTGCGCTCAGATGTCGGTTTCGGGTTCCGTTGGTTTTCGCCAATTGGACCTTTGCGATTTGAGTGGGGTTTCCCGATCGCTCGTCAGCCTGATGAGCCAGCGGTGAACTTCCAGTTTGCGATTGGTGCACCGTTCTAAAATTTTGAGTTTTAGTTAGTTTTTAAAAAGGAGTCAGAGATGAACGTTCAAAAATTAGTTATGGCCTTGGCAGCATCGGCACTCGTCGTTGGTTTTGCAGCAAAAGCAGCGGCCCAGGAAAAAGTCGGTTACGTCGATCTTCAAAAAGCGATTCAAGAAACAACAGCCGGCAAAAAAGCGAAGAAAGATCTCGAAAAAGAGTTCAACTCGAAAAAAGCTGATCTCCAGAAAAAAGAATCCGATCTCAAGAAAATGGGCGATGACCTCGAGAAGAAAAAAGTCGCTCTCTCAGATGACGTTCGCGCGAAGAAAACGCAAGAGCTTCAAGGCGAGATGATGAAGTTCCAACGCGAAGTTCAAGAGAGCCAAATGAACATTCAGAAAAAAGAGCGCGATCTCACGGCGCCAATTATCGAGAAGCTTCAAGGTTCGATCGAGAAAGTCGCGAAAGCCGGGAGCTACTCGATGGTTCTCGAGAAGTCTGAGCAGAGCGTTCTGTGGGCTAAGAAAGACTCTGACCTAACTGACGAAGTCGTTAAAGATTTCGAAAAATCGAATAAGTAATCTTTCAAGAGCGGGAGCACGCGAATGGATCAGCCACGCAAAGCGCCGGTTTATACAATAACCGACATCCTTAAGATCCTTCCGCATCGGTTTCCGTTTCTGCTCATCGACCGGGTCGATGAGCTTTATAAACCACCAGGTGTTTCGCGTGTCGGTCGAAAGATCGTCGCCGTGAAGAATGTCACGTTCAACGAGCCGTTCTTTCCGGGTCATTTTCCACATCGGCCCGTCATGCCGGGAGTTTTGCAAATCGAAGTGATGGCGCAGGCAGCGGCCCTCGCGGTCGCCGAAATGGACGGACCGCGCATGGACGTCGCGATTGCGGGCATTAACGATGCGCGCTTTCGGCGCCCGGTCGTACCAGGCGACACCTTAGTTCTCGAGGCCGAGATCATGAAGGACCGCAGCGGAATTCTCGTGGTTCAATGCAAGGCCAGGGTTGATGGCCAGCTCGTCTGCGAAGCTGAGGTGATCGCAAAAGTTTTTCTTCTTGAGGGCTCGGTTCAGTGATTCACGAAAAGGCCGTCGTTTCAAAAGAAGCAAAAATCGGTAAGAACGTTACGATCGGCCCCTTCTCGGTCGTCGTAGGTAACGTCATCATCGGGGATGACTGCTATTTGGCGTCGCACGTCGTGATCGGCAATCGTTACGGCATCGTCGAAATCGGTCAAGGAAACACGTTTGAAGCTGGTGCCGCGATCGGCGGACCGCCGCAAGACTTAAGCTACAAAGGTGAACCCACAAAATTAATTATTAATGATCGCAACACGTTTCGCGAATTCTCAACGGTGAATTGCGCGACGGCGAAAGCCTCGGGCATCACGCGAATCGGGAGCGACTGTTTGGTCATGGCGTATGCCCACATCGCGCACGACTGCGTGATTGGTGATCACGTCGTCATCGCAAACTCGAATCAACTGGCAGGCCACGTCACACTTGAAGATCACGTAAAAACGGGCGGCATGTGCGGGTTCAACCAATTCTGCCGCGTGGGCAAGTACTCGTTCGTGGCGGGTGATTCGGCCGTGAACAAAGACATTCTGCCGTTCACGATTTCGCAAGGAAAGTACGCGGTGATGCGCGCGTGCAATTCTATTGGTCTCGAGCGCGCCGGCTACACGAAAGAAGATGTCGAGTCGATCAACCGCGCAATTCGCATCGTCACGAAAGGCGGCGGTACGGTTGAGCAAAGTCTTGCGCGCATCGAAGCCGAGTGCACGATGTCACCGTCGATTCAGTACTTCATTGATTCAATTAAATCGTCGACTCGGGGTTTGGCGATCTAGGGTCTCAGGGCTCAATTTTTTACAGGAGGTCTTTGGTGGCTTCAAAACTTCGTTGCGCCGTGGTCGGCGTTGGCTATCTCGGTCGATTCCATGCGCAAAAGTATAAACAGATTGCAAATGAGCCTGAAGGTCTCTGTGAGCTTGTTGGCGTTTGCGATGCCTCACCGGAGCGAGCGCAGGTCATCGCAGCCGAGCTGGGTGTGCCAATGTTTTCGAAATATCAAGACCTCATCGGTAAAGTCGATGCGGTGACGATCGCATCGACGACGCGAACGCATTTTGAGATTTCAAAATTCTTTCTTGAGCATGGCGTTCACGTGAACGTTGAAAAGCCCATGACGGTGACGATCGCCGAGGCCGAAGAGCTCGTGCATCTCTCAAAGTCGCGAAATTTGAAACTGCAAGTGGGGCACGTCGAGCGTTTCAACCCGGCGCTCCAAGCGGCCAAAGAAAAATTGAACACGCCCTTATTTATCGAGTGCCACCGGTTAGCGCCGTTTAAGCCTCGAGGCGTCGACGTTGATGTTGTCTTAGACCTGATGATTCACGACATTGACGTCATTATGTCTCTGGTGAAATCGCCGGTGAAGTCGGTTTCGGCGGTCGGCACTCCCGTCTTAACGAAAGTCGTCGATATCGCCAACGCACGGATTGAATTTGAGTCAGGCACCGTTGCAAATGTGACGGCGTCTCGCGTTTCGCAAACCGCGACTCGCAAATTTCGAGTCTTTCAGCAGCAGCAGTACTTATCGATCGACTTCGGCACTGGCGAAGTGAACCTCACGACAAAGACAGGCGAGTGGAAAGACGACAATGTGCCGCTCGAATTCGAGTCATGGTCGCTAGAAAAAGCCGACGCGCTTTTGGCCGAGACAAAAGCATTTCTGCACGCCGTTCAAACGGGCGGAGCGGTCGTCGTTAGCGGTGACGATGGCCTAACCGCGATGCGGGTCGCCACCCAGATTCAAAAAGAGATCTACGCGCGACTCGAGAATTTTAAGTGAGAGGGGATCTGTGAGCGACGCTCGCGAGTCCATCCTCATCATTGCCGCTGAAGCGTCGGCGAGTTTGTATGCTGAGCGCCTGCTTGAATCCTGGAAGGCCGAGGGCCGACAGCTTGACGCCTTCGGAATCGGCAGCCGATCCATGGAAAAACTGGGATTCGAATGTCTCGGTCGTTCTGAAGAATTAGCAGTCGTTGGGATCCAGGAGGTGCTCAAGCATCTTCCGAAAATTCGCAAGGTCTTCAATTCACTTTTGGCTGAAGCCGAAAAGCGGAAGCCGCGTTTTGCCCTCTTGCTCGACTATCCTGATTTCAATTTGCGCTTAGCCAAGCAGCTAAAAAAACGCGGCTTCACAGTCATCTATTATATTTCGCCGCAGGTGTGGGCGTGGCGGACCGGCCGCGTGAAGACCATCCGTAAGTGCGTCGATCACATGCTCGTTTTGTTTCCCTTCGAAGAAGCGTTTTACCGCGAGCACGGAGTTCGCTGCGACTTTGTGGGCCACCCGATTCTCGACGAGCTTCCTTCCAGCGCGATGGACGCGGCGACGCTTCGTCATGAGCGCGGTCGGTTCGGGCTTCGTGATGGCGATTGTGTTTTAGGTTTGATGCCCGGCAGTCGAAATAGCGAGATCGAACATCATTTGGCGACTCAGATTCGGGTGACCGAGATTTTAGCGCAGAGGCTGCCGAATTTGCGGCCGGTGCTGATGGTGGCGCCGACTCTCGAGCGCGAGAAATTCGGCGAAATGATCGCAGGATCGACGGCGAGTATTCAGATCGTTAAAGAAAATCCGCTCGACATGATAGCGCTAGCCGACGTGATTCTCGTTGCCAGCGGAACCGCGACACTCATGGTCGGCTTGATGGAGAAGCCGATGGTGATCATGTACCGAATGAACACAGTGACGGCTTGGTTTGCAAAAAAGCTGGTCACAAAGACAAAATTTTTTGGGCTCGTCAATCTGGTGATGAATCGGCAAGTCGTTCCGGAACTTTTTCAGGAAGACGCAAATCCCGTTCGTTTAGCCGATGAACTTGAAAAATTGGTAAGCGGCCCTCGACGAGAGCAGGCGCTCCGCGATCTGGCTGGCGTGAAGGCGGCGCTCGGTTCAAAAGGTGCCACAGCGCGAGTCTTGGTCATTTTAAATTCCTATCTGGATCGACGCGCGTGAAAGAGCGCAGACCC
>JAYTHQ010000142.1:0-1495 GCA_043732445.1 Bdellovibrionales bacterium
GCGCTGAGGCGCTGTTTACGACTTTGCTCGCGCGACGTCGCGGTCAGGGCGCGATCGGCGACCAACTGCCGTGATTTCCAGACCAAGGAGTCGATCTCAAACCCTGGGTGTTGAATCGCTTCAGAAAAACCTCCGCAGTCGAAATAATGCTCAAGAGACATCGCGACCGAAAGTGAACTGGTCTTGCTGTTTGGGATCGTGACTCGCTTCTGAGCTTCAAGATCTCGTGCGACCTGACTCAAAAGATCGATCGCGGGAACCGTTTCATCTAAAAATAAAAGCATCGACCCGCGCGCGTAGGAGGCGACCAAATTCAAAGCCTGCGATTTACGCGGAGCCGGATCTCCCCAGCACGCACTCAATTCCAAGCCGTGAATCGTCAAGCCAGATTCGCCAGCCCACACTTTGAAGTGCTCAATGACTTCGTCGCTCACGCGCTCGAAGGCAAAGACGATTTCAAATTTTTGTCGAGCATATGTTTGACTCTTTAAAGCCACAAGCTGGCGTTCAAGCACGGTGGTGTCACTACTTGAAATGACAAAGCCGAGCGTGAGCCTCAGCGATTCATCGTTCGCTCCAAGCGCACGAAACGAAAAGCGTCTTGGATCGCCGCATGCCGCGGCACCGGGAATCAAACCTTGCGGTCGTCGATCGAATTCCGCATAGGGCCGAATCCGGCGATCATTTGCGACAGACGAGAGAAACAAAAAAACTTCATCTGGCGTGAGGGCCGATGTTTGCCACTCTTGCGACAGCGGCGCCAAGACTTCAACTGATCTGCGCCAGCTCAGAGGCATCGATTCCAAAAGCAAAGTCGGATCATATGCGCGCGTCGGAATAAAAACTGTCTTGAACGAAGGCCCCGCGCTTGCCCGGCGACGATTCAAAACTTTAGATGGGATCGGTTCGCTGACAATCATTTCGAACTCGGCGTCTCGGTAACTCAGCGTCGAGATCAGTTCGCCCAAAGGGAGCAGCTGCTCAGGCCGGAGCCGAACGACCGCGCGCAATCCTCGGGCGACCGCATCGGAAACAAATTGAGCAGCTTCAGGATGATGTAAAAAGTTAGGCGGAAAGACGACAGCGGTCTTTAAATTCCGCTGCGCCAAATCGAGTTCGCGTTGAAATTCGGGTGACGTGATTTTCGCGGGCCTGAGACATCCCAGCGTTGCGCAGAGCGTGCACGCGGAATCGCACTCGCTCATGACTGGAACATGGTGATAACGCGCTGGAAATGGAGTGAGTTCAGATGCGGGCGCCATGTGGTCACGCTAAACAACGGGACTTCGAGAGGCAATCAAAGATGCCCTGCTAGTCTAGGCGATTTCAGCTAAAAAATACGCGCAGGAACTGCGTGATAAGCACGAAGCTGGCAAAGCAGAGTGCGAGACCGAGAGCGACTTGACGAGCGCGATTTTCAGCTGCGACCGCGACTTCTTTTTTAACCGTCGACATGAGGCCTCCCGGAGGCTCGCAAACAGGAGGCTTGCGAAAC
>JAYTHQ010000143.1:0-5231 GCA_043732445.1 Bdellovibrionales bacterium
ACGGCACTAACAGTGGCTGCTGGTAAAGCCGCACTTGAACAGGCGAAAGTCGCGGCGAGCGACGTTGGGCACGTCGTACTCGGTAACGTTGTTCAGAGCGGCGCGGATGCGGCTTACGTTCCGCGCCACGTCGGCCTTCACCTCGGCGTTCCGGTTCACGTCGGCGCATTAGGGCTCAACCGTTTGTGCGGATCTGGCTTTCAAGCGTGGATCACTGCCGCGGAAATGATTTTGTCGGGCGAGGCCGACATTATTCTTGCGGGCGGCGTCGAGCAAATGTCGCAGATTCCGTACGTGCTTCGGGGCGCGCGTTTTGAAGGCTTTCGGATGGGAAATGCGCCAATCGAAGATTATTTGACCAGCGCACTGACCGATGCGTACGCGAATATGCCAATGGCGATCACTGCCGAAAATCTCGCCGAAAAATATTCGATCACGCGCGATCAGTGTGACGAGTATTCGCTGCTGTCGCAAAAACGCTACGCTGAGGCGAACGAGAAAAACTACTTTGCGGCTGAAATGAAGCCAATCACCGTCGCGACCCGAAAAGGTGACGTCGTTGTCGCGAAAGACGAACATCCAAAGCCTGACGTGACGGCCGAGAAGCTGAAAGCCATGAAATCGCTCTTCAAAAAAGACGGCACGGTGACGGCAGCGACGGCGTCGGGAATTGTCGACGGCGCTGCGATGTCGGTTTTAATGACCGAGGCCGAAGCTCACCGACGTGGACTAAAGCCGTTGGCGAAACTGATCAGCTGGGCATCGGTCGGCTGCGATCCTAAAATCATGGGAATAGGTCCCGCAGACGCGATTCGAAAAGCTTTGACCAAAACGAGCATGAAACTTGAACAAATGGATCTCGTCGAAGTGAATGAAGCTTTCGCGGCTCAATACTTGGCAGTTGAAAAAGAACTGGGCCTCGATCGTAAAAAAACAAACGTAAACGGCGGAGCGATCGCGGTCGGCCACCCCCTGGGCGCCTCGGGCGCGCGCATCATGAATCATCTGATGTACGAGCTCGGACGACGGCAAGCGAAGTACGCCGTTGGCAGCGCCTGTATCGGTGGCGGCCAAGGCATCGCGATCATTATCGAAAGGATGGCGTAAGCGTCATGCCCATCGAAAGTACCGAGACCAGTTTCAAACTCCAAGACCGCACTGCCCTCTTGACCGGCCCGTGCAATAGCGTCAACCAAGCCATCGCGGTGAAGCTCACGCAACTTGGTGCAAACGTGGCGATCGTCGATCGTAATATCGACAAGTCGCAGCGCTTTGCTTCGCAGCTCACCGATGCGCGCGAGATCAACGAACGCTATGGCCGCGCCGTCGCGGTGCAAGCCGATCTGTCTAAACCTCATCATGTTTCCGACGCGGTCTCACGTGCCGCCGAAGCTTTTGGCGGTATCGACATCTACATTGACGGCCTGATGACAACCGATGTGAAACGGTTCAAAGAACCCGGCGCACTCGAGGAACTTGACCGGATTATTGATGTGAACCTGCGGGCGCCGATGCTCATGACTCACGCCGTGCTGAGATTCCTTGAAGGTCGCAAACGCGGCCGCATTGTCTACCTCATGCACGATATCATTCGGCTTGGTCTAGCGAACAATGGCCTGATGGCCATGAGCCGCACCGGCCTGACTGCGTTTGCGCGAACCCTTTCACGCGAAGTCGCCGAAAATAATATCACCGTCAATTGCGTCGCGATCGGAGTGACCGAAGAATTTCTTTTAGGTCAAAACCCGGGCGCTGATGCGACTAAAACTTCAATCCAAGAGGCCCAGGCCAAACTTGCGCTGACGTATCCGGCAGCACAACTGATGGATACCGAGAAGATCGCAAATACCGTAGCCTTTCTCTCGAGTCCGCTCGGCGCAGGTCTCACGGGCCAGACGATCGCGGTGAGCCAAGGGTTGAGCACTCTTTCGTGAAACCATTTGCTGCGCCCGACTTTCTGCAGATCGACGAGCTTCTGACTCCTGACGAGCTTCAAATCCGGGCGACTGTTCGCAGCTTCGTCTCTGCCGAAGTGATTCCAATCATTGATGACTGTTTTATGAACGATCGATTTCCGAAAGAACTTGTTCCAAGATTAGCCGCGCTGGGAGTGTTTGGACCAACGATTGAAGGTTACGGCTGCGCGGGGCTCAATTCGACGAGCTATGGCCTGATCATGCAAGAGCTTGAACGCGGCGACTCAGGACTTCGAAGTTTTGTGTCGGTCCAAAGTTCGCTTTGCATGCACCCGATTTACGCTTACGGCACCGAAGAGCAAAAGAGAAAATATTTACCGAAGATGGCGAAGGGCGAACTGATTGGCTGCTTCGGTTTAACTGAACCTGATTTTGGATCGAATCCCGCAGGACTCATCACGCGCGCAACTAAAGATGGTTCCCATTATATTTTGAACGGAACTAAAACCTGGATCACGAGCGGTTCGATCGCCGATCTCGCCGTCGTTTGGGCCAAAGTGAAAGACGACGCCGGTAAAGACCGAATTCACGGCTTCATCGTTGAAAAGGGCACTCCGGGCTTTACGGCAAAAGACATTCATCGCAAATTCTCGCTTCGCGCATCGATCACGAGCGAGCTGCACTTTCAGGATTGCCGCGTTCACGAATCGCAGATGTTAAACGTCGTCGGTTTAAAGGGGCCGGTCGATTGCCTGTTCAATGCTCGTTACGGAATTTCGTACGGAGTTCTCGGCGCGGCCATGGCGTGCTACGACGAAGCTCTCAACTACGCAAAAACGCGAATTCAATTCGACAAACCGATTGCAAGCTTTCAGCTCGTTCAGGCCAAATTGGTTGAGATGTTTACCGAGATAACCCAGGGCCAACTGCTCGCTTGGCGCCTCGGGCGCCTCAAAGACGTGGGACGTGCGAGCGTTCAGCAGGTTTCAATGGCGAAAATGAACAACGTTTCGATGGCCTTAAAAACAGCTCGTCAGTGCCGCGACATTTTGGGCGGCTCTGGGATTACGCATGACTATCAATGCGGACGTCATATGTTAAACTTAGAGAGCGTGAATACGTACGAGGGCACCGAGGACATTCACCGGCTTATTTTGGGCGAACATATCACCGGCATTGCAGCTTTTAAGGGTTAGTACAAAATGGTCAAACAGCAAGATCACCGCTCACTCAAAAACTTTTTTATTAAGCCTCGCGAGCAGCTCCGGTACGCTACGATTCTGTTTTCGGGCGCCGCTACACTACTTTCAGTTTACGTCATCATGGTGCTGACGTCGATGGTCACAAGCCTAGGTTCGCTGGCGCAACAGTACGATTTACCGCCCGAACTTTTGAGCGCGCTCACCAAGTCGATCGGCTCAGCCGCGGTCTTCATCGGCGTTTTTGGACTCATCATTTCCCTCGGGATGCTGGCGATCGGCGTGACCCTCAGCCACCGCATTTTTGGACCGATGATTCCCATCCAGCGCCTCGTTAGCGATTTAAAAAACGGCGACTACACCGCCCGCGGATCACTCCGCAAAAATGACGAATTCAAAGATCTGATGAACGACCTCAACGAGCTCGCCGAAACGCTCCAAAAGCGCCATCCGTAAAGGTGCCCGTCGACTTTAGAGCTTACGGTCGATGATAAGCTTGCGAGCGCGCGTGTAGTCCTCGCCCGCGACGTAGAGTCGCTCGATGCGGCGGGTTTCTTCGTAGCGCTGAAAGATCTGTGTGCACTGCTCAATCGGGATCGGCTTTTCCTGAAGATCGTATTGATCGACAACGAAAATCGAATACCCCTGCTCGGCTTGAGTCGCGTGATATTTCGAGAGTCGCGCTTTTGACGAGGCGTGGATCGTTTCTATGCCCTCTGTCTCCATGGCTTTTTGCATATTCGCCATCCGCATCGTGTGTTCGGTTTCATGATGCTCAAAGAGCATGCGAAATGGATCGCGGTCGCTGATGCGCTTGGCCCAGCGATTTGAAACGCTCGAGAGATGCTCGTATAAAGAATAATCAGTCGCCTTGACGTAATCGTTAATCGCCGACGGCATGAGGTACGTACACTCTGGCGACGTGAGATAGCGGTGAAGCATTTCTTCGTAGATGATACTTTTGTGATGGAAGTAAACCATCAGGTACATGTGATGCCGCGAAATCAAAAAATCATCGAAGGTGTAGAGCGCCCGACGGTTGAGCGCTAGGTGAATACAGCCGTCAACTTCGTGGTAAGTGAGATTCCCGAGTAACCAATCGAGCTCGACTCGGCCATAATTCGTTCCGCAGAAATAGGCGTCGCGCCCTAAGTAATCCATCCGATCGGCGTCCATTTCGGACGAAATAATTTGGCTTAACACGGGCCGCAGATCAAACCCGCGATCGAAGAAAAAGTCGTCGGGAACATCGAGCGCTCGGTCGACAAGACAGGCGACATGCATCGGATCCATGTCGCTGAAATTTGCGCGTAAGATATCGCTCAAAGGCGAATCGGTCAGAAACTTGATCGTATAATCTTCGTGAGTCGCCCGGCGGCCCGAATTCTTCAGCATTCCTAGCTGGGGTTTGCGATGCTCGTAGGCACCGATCAACAGTTTATCGACACTTGGCATGACCTCTTCGGTCGTGTGACTCAAAGGCCCGTGACCAATGTCATGCAAGAGGGCGCCTAAGCGTGTGACTTGTCGAAGGCGAGTCCGAACCGCAGGCGACGAAAACTCAAACGTTCGAAAAACGCTATCAAACGCTCGTCCCGCGAGATGCATCACGCCTACAGAGTGAATGTAGCGATTATGCGTGGCGCCCGGAAAACTAAATTCTGCAAAGCCGAGCTGCTTAATCGACCGTAAGCGCTGAAACTCGCGCGAATCAATCACCGCCACTTCGGCCGGATTCACCTCAATCGAACCATGAATCGGATCTTTAATTTCCACGTGACTTGCCGCTTCCTGAAAATGTGCCAGTTCCTTTTAAACCGAAAGCTGGGCAGTTGGCTAGAAGTGCGCGCGCAATCTTGACCGCCCTACGGGTGGTGGTCTTTGATGGATGCGACCGCTACGAGTTGTGCTCGACTTTCAGAGATTTTTCATCATGGAGACCGATCGTCATGAAGCAATACCACGATTTGCTTGAACTTATTCTGAACACCGGAACGGCTAAAGACGACCGCACGGGCACCGGCACGAGCAGCGTCTTCGGGCACCAAATGCGCTTTGATTTGAGCCAAGGATTCCCACTCATCACGACCAAGAAGGTCCACGTGCGCTCGATCTT
>JAYTHQ010000144.1:0-1480 GCA_043732445.1 Bdellovibrionales bacterium
ACCCCTGATGGAAAATTAACTCCGGAGTTAATGAAGCCGCTCCTGATTCGACGTGGTGATCAGCACGCCTCGCAGATTCGCGCGATCTCGATCACGCAGCCAACAGAAATCGGCACGGTTTATTCCGTCGACGAAATCAAGTTGATAGTTGAATTCGCGCGGGCCAACGATTTAAAGCTTCATCTCGACGGCGCACGCCTGGTGAATGCGGCAGCCTCGCTGGGTTGCACGTTGGCTCAGTTGATGAACGACTTTGACGTCGTCTCATTCGGCGGCACAAAGAATGGCCTGATGTTCGGAGAAGCGATTGTTTTTCCGCGCGGGCTGACCGATCACGATTTCAAATACATCCGAAAGCAGTTCATGCAGCTGCCGTCGAAGACTCGTTTTATGGCCGCCCAGTTTCTCGAGTTTTTAGGCACAAACCTTTGGCTCGAAAACGCGCTCCATGCGAACGCAATGGCGCGCCGCCTGAGCGCCGGTTTATCGCGATCAAAATACGCAAAGCTAACGCAAAAAACGCAAGCCAACGGTTGTTTTGCGATCTTGCCGCGACCTCTGGTTGCGAAACTGCGAGAGCACACGTTTTTTTACGTCTGGGATGAGCACACGTTTGAATGCCGACTCATGACCAGCTGGGACACCGAAGCGCACGATGTCGATCAGTTTCTAGAACATCTCGAACAACTTGGAGATACGAATGTCTAAGCCTTACCCGCCAATTGGCTACACAGAATACCTCCATGTGAACGAATTGCTAACGCTTCAAAAGAAGCGCAGCGAAACGTTCGGACAGCCCGCTCACGATGAAATGCTTTTTATCGTGATCCACCAAACTTACGAACTTTGGTTTAAGCAGATTCTCACGGAGCTTGATTCTATTTTGACGATCTTTAGTCACAAATTGATCGATGAATCCGAGATGGGGACTGCCGTTCAGAGGCTTGAGCGCATCGTCGAGATTCAAAAGCTTTTAGTCGCCCAAGTGACCGTTCTTGAAACCATGACTCCCCTCGACTTTCTCGACTTTCGAGAATTTCTCTACCCGGCTTCGGGTTTTCAAAGCGTGCAGAACCGCCTGATTGAAAACAAATTGGGTCTCAAGACCGATGCGCGTCTGACCTATAATTCCATGCCTTATCATTCGTTTGTGACCGAAGAAGAGAAGGCGCGCTTGCTGGCCGGAGAGCAGCAAAAATCGCTGTTTGACTTGCTCGACTCTTGGCTTGCGCGAACACCATTTTTGCAAACAGGCGACTTCGACTTTTGGGCGGCTTACCAAACTGCCGTCCGAAAACTCTTTAACGAAGATCGCGAAGTCATTCGTCAGCATTCGATTTTAACCACTGAAGAAAAAGATCGAAATCTGAAACAGGTCGACGCCAACGAAGCGACCTTTACGGCATTATTTGACGAGGCCAAGTACGAAGAGCTGCGTGCGCAAGGTTCATTTCGGCTGTCGTATAAAGCGATGCATGCG
>JAYTHQ010000145.1:0-5210 GCA_043732445.1 Bdellovibrionales bacterium
TCTTTTTGCTCAAAGTAATCATCAATATTGCCCGCATACTTTGTCATTTGGCCGGCTTCGATTTCAAGAATGTGATCGGTGACGCGTCGTAAAAACTCACGGTCATGCGAGATAAGCAAAAATGCGCTAGAGGTTTTCAAAAGAAAATCTTCAAGAACCACTAATGTTTCTAAATCCAGATAGTTTGTTGGCTCATCGAGCAACATCAGGTCTGGCTTGCTAGCGAGTAAATGCAAAAGCTTTGCGCGCATGCGGTAGCCACCGCTGAGGCTCGCGATTTTCGCGGCAAAGCGCTCGAGCGGCAAACCAAACTGCGGCGCCAGCTGCTTCAACTCCCAAATAGGTGTCATCGACTGCGAACTCAAATAGGATTCAACGGTTTCATCAACCGACCAATGATCTTCTTGCGCGAGGTAACCTAAACGCAAACCATTCATACGAACGATCTGTCCCGAGTCGAGCGTCTCGGTGCCGACGAGAATTTTGAAGAGCGTTGTTTTGCCCGCGCCGTTCGGGCCGATCACGCCAACTTTTTCAGATTGATTGATCGCAAATGAGGCTTCTTGGAACAACGCGCGTGCGCCGTAAGTTTTTACGCCGTTTTGAAGTTGAAGTAGATTACTCACCCGCGCTCACTTGTTCGCCCATCTCGTCAAAATAACTCGACCCTAGTCCGTAGCATGCGGTTTGCATTCTAAATGATGTACGAAACGAAAACTGCATCAGAACCCTCTGCCAACTATCATAGGCGTTCGGCTCTGGGAGTTATCTCGATCACGGAGGATCGTCATGGACACACCTAAAACGACAGACGACACAGCGGCGGCTCTGACCTCTGACACCTTGTCAGGCAAACAGATTCGTTACATGACTGCACATTCCGCCTGCGCGATGTGCGACACGAAACTCGAAATCCGACACGAAATCAACAAGAACGATCTTAAAATCAAAGAAGAAGCCCACTGCCCCAGCTGCGGCATCCGCGTCCGCAGCGCGCACCACTTGCTGCATTAATCATCAGATTTTAACTCTTGCTTCTCCATTGGCCGTCAAGAGCTCGACTTTTGACGCTCCACTCAGCTGTCAGACATCTTTTTGGCGCCTTTGCCCGTCAGCTTCTTGACGCCTGACCGCCCTCGAATTCACAATCGATGGCTCAGGAGTTCAAATACCCATGAAGACAGCCCCCCTCATTCTCGCCGCCTTGTTTTTGATTGGTCTACCTGCCGTTGCCAAAGACGCGAAGGTCAAAGCCATATCGACCAACGAAGAAAACAAGAAGGCGAATACCGATGAACTAAAAAAAGAAAAACAGGGAGATAAAGTCGTGAACGAATTAAAGCCAATCGTCGTAATGGAAACATCAATGGGTTCTGTCGAAATCGAACTCGATGCCGCGAAAGCGCCGATTTCGGTTAAAAACTTTCTGACGTACGTCGATGAAGGTTTTTTCAACGGCACGATTTTTCACCGCGTGATCAAAGACTTTATGATCCAAGGCGGCGGCTTCACGCCCGACATGTCCCAAAAATCAGTTCACGCACCGATTAAAAACGAAGCGACAAACGGTCTCTTAAACACGCGCGGCACCTTAGCCATGGCACGCACGTCGGTTGTCGATAGCGCTACTGGACAGTTCTTCATCAATACGGTTGATAACGGATTTTTAAATCACTCGTCGCCAGATCCTCGTGGCTACGGCTATGCGGTCTTTGGTCATGTCGTCAACGGCATGGACGTGGTTGATAAAATTCGCGCTGTTCCAACAACGACGAAATCAGGCATGGGCGACGTCCCCGTAACCGTCGTTGAGATCAAAACGATAAAGCGCAAATAACTGAATCTTGAAACTTCAGAACCGGTTCAGGTCTTGGCGGATCGAACCGGCCTGCACGATCTTGGTCAACGCACTCTGGGATTGAAAACGTCGCAAATCGCGTGCGTTGCGCCGGAGTCACAAGCCGCTAAATCGATTTATAAATTTCTACTTACCTGACTCGCGAAAACAACAACGCCGTAACAGGCAGGCCGCCGTTCTGAAAGCGGAGCGACTTTCGCAATCTCCAGGTCTGAGGCGCCGTCAGCTGTGTCGGGTTTGCCGTGTCGGGCAAAATGAAGCAAGCGCGATCGGGCCTAACGACACGCTCGCAAGATTCGAACAATCTCTCGTAGAAATCTTTAAGACGCCCTTCGATTTTCAGGCGCTCGCCGTAGGGCGGATTACAAATCAGCCAACGCTCACCCTCGATCGTCAGCGGATTTGCTGTAAAGATATCTTCGAGTTTGATTTCAAACGAACGAGGATCACCTAGGTCTTGCCAATTTCGTTTGGTTGTCTCGGCCATCTTTACATCGACGTCGAATCCGATAAATTTTGAATATCGTACGCGCTCGCCGCGCGTCCGAATCAAACCAGCACTTGGCTGCTCTGCCTTTTCTTTCTGATATCTTGGGAATCGTTCGAACGCGTAACTTCTCTTCGACAAAACCGCGTCGAGATGTGACGCCTCAATAGCAAATGTCCCCGACCCCACCATCGGGTCGACCAATGTGACGCCTCCGGGCGCCTCAGGGTCATCACTCGACATCCATGTTAACAGTGCGGCTGCGATCGTCTCGCGCAGAGGCGCGTCCGACGAAAGCACTTTGGTTCCGCGCTTATGAAGCAGCTCGCCGCTCGTGTCGATGCTAAACGTGCAAACGTCATCATTGATTCGAACGAAAATCTGTTGAGCGTCTTGCGGCTCGCCAGCTGGCGGCTCTGAGGTTTCATTCACGTTCATCGTTTCGAAAAATTTCACGAACCCATCGCGGCACGTCTCTTCAATTCTCTTTTTTATAAATAGTCTGGATTTATGCGTTGAGGCCTGGACTTCGACGTCGCCCGAAATCCACTCGTCCCAATTAAAATTTGCCGTCTTCTTAAAGAGCTTCGGAAAATCTTTGCAACCAAAGGCCGTCAGGCGCAGCAAAATGCGGGTCGGAATCTTAAGCGCCCTATTGAGCTCGCAGCCTAGAATTAGCGATGCCCGAAAGGTCAACCCGCCCCGCTCGGCCGAAATCCGGATGTCGGGCGCCCAAAAATTTATTTCTTTTTCTGCAAGACTCTCGAGCCCTGGAGTCACGACCAAGAAGAATTCCGAGAGCCCGTCGTCGGCCGGAGGCGTTTTTTGGGTCGTCTTTCCGGGAGCTTGGCTCAAATCTCATCGACCTTGTAAGAGTCGCCGCACTCTCTTCGTGCCTCACGCTCCTGGCAATGAAAATCTACGCGGTGGAATCGTTACTTAAAAAGCATTTGCATCGGAGCCCGAGCGCTTGGTACCTCGAACGCTGAGATACTCATCTGAATCTATTTTAAGGGGGCTAAATGCGTTTCCTCTCTCTTTCTGTTCTCGTAGCGGTTTTCATGGCAGGACCCGTCGCTCACGCCAACGAGCTCGACAACGAAGCCAAAGTAACCAATGAGCAAATTTCTTTCTCGAAAGATTTGCCGGCAACCCTCGTCATTCGCACAAACACGGCGACCGGCGAAGTGCAGGTGATGCACTCGGCAGCTAAACTAGAGGCGGCAGCCGTCTCGCCAGCGGCAATCGCCAGCGCGGAGTTCGTCAAGGCCGATTCGGCGCAGGCTGCGAAAGGCGAGCTCGATCACGATAGCTCGCGCTCTTCATGGTATTACTGCTACAACTACAGCTGGAACTATCCGCAGTATTACTACTATGGCTACACGTACAACTATAACTACTACTACGGCTACGATTACAGCGGCTGGAACTATAGCTACTACCGCTGGAACTACGGCTGGTACTACTGAGCCGCCTGAAGAACTGCCGTTCTTAGCTCTGGCTTTGAGCGTCTTTTTCAATTTCAACGATGCCGGTCTTACACAAGACCGGCATTTTTTTTAGCCCCGCTACGCGCCGCTCGTGCACCTCAAAAAATCAGGCTAAGACCTCGATCACCGAGGTGAAGATGAAACTTTTCCGACATTTGATGAACGCGTTTTTGGCCGCTCTTTTGGTACTGCTAACGAGCTCTTTTGCCTTGGCCGCGCCTTTCAAAAATCTCGACGACATCGCCCAGGCCCTTTCGCTTGCGACCTACGCGCAGTCGACTTCCGTCCGAACCGTTAAAATCGCGATCCTCGATAATGGTTTTCGCGACCGCGCCTCTGCGATCGGCAAAACACTACCGGCTTCGACCGTTTATCACGCAGGCCCTGTGCCGGTAGATCCAAAAGCCGAAGAAGCGCACGGGCTTTTCATGGCGCAATTGGTGAGCGGGCTTCTCGCGAAAACCCCGGGTATTTCGTATGAGCTCCACCTCTTTTCGGCGTTCGGTTACAGCAATCTCCAGGCGGCGATTCAGGCAGCCATCGCGGGCCAGTTCGACGTCATTTTATACTCGCAAGTTTGGGAATACGGGGGCAATGGAGACGGCAAAGGTTTTATCAACGCCCTCGTGAATCAAGCGACGGCCGCAGGCCTCGTCTGGATCAATGCGGCCGGTAACTTCGGCGACGCGACTTACCGTGCGCCAGTTGAGTCGCTCGCTGACGACTGGGCTTATTTGCCCAGTCCGAACAACAGCGTGCGCGTTCGCTGTCACGATAACGCTAAGAATAAATGTTCGCTTCGTGCTGTCTTGAGCTGGAATGACTTTAAAGACGACTCAAACCTCGGAACTGATAAAGATCTCGATCTCGTCTTAAGCGACGATACGCTTAAGGTCTTACGCACGGGAGGACTCCAGCAGGTCACCACGATGCCGACCCAAGGAGGCGGCTTCTCGCTCTACCCTCGCGAGATTATCGAAGCCGACGTCGCGCCCGGCGTTTACGAACTGCGCGTAAAAGTCCGGAGCAAAAACTTTACGAAGGCGCGCGATGAACTTCGGATCGTCACGAGCGGTGATGATCTTGAACAGCTCGATACAACGAACCCAAACGAAACGCTTCTGGCGCCAGCCGACAATGCGGGCGTCATCACCGTTGGCGCGTCGGATTCAGTCAAAAGCAGCCGGTCGACGGCGATGGGCAAACCAGAATTTTCAGTGGATTCAAAAGTCGTTTTGGCAAACGGCGACACCTTCAAAGGCTCGTCTAATTCGGCGGCAATGACCGCAGCCCTCGCGGTCATCGCGAAAGCACTGAACCCTCATGCGAATCGCTCTGTGGTACTGGCTTTTTTAAACGGTCAGTCCAGCCAGGC
>JAYTHQ010000146.1:0-5192 GCA_043732445.1 Bdellovibrionales bacterium
TCGTACCAACCTGAAGATCTCCAGGGTGCATACATACCGACGAGAGGCTGTACTGCGCGGTGAGACCCCCAGCGAATTAAATCGATGCCGGTCGCGCACTGAAAGAAGGCATAAACTGCAGTGATCGAAGTGACGATCAGAAAAAACCTGTAGCCGCGGCGGCCGGGCGGGCACAGTGCGAGCGCAAAACTGCTGCCGGCGAGCAAGAACATCCAGCGCTGCGAGCCGATGTCGTGCAAATAATCAGCGTCAGGCGTGCCGTTGACGGCTAGGCCGAGAACGGTGATGACCAATAGCAAGAGGCACGTTTTCCAGGGCGTAAATAAGGCAAAATCTTTTGCGCGAAAGGACTCTTCTTTTGGCGCGCGAATCGCGTCAGCGAGACAGAGCGCAAACGTGAGCCAACTGAAAATTTCCATTCCGGCCATCGTCGTGAAAATCGCGACAAAATAAAGGCCGAGACTGATGGCGATGAGACGTCTGTGAAGTTGCGGCGACATGGACGTAATAAAGCGCAAAGAGCGAGCGCTTGGCAATGCTTTCGGGCGCTGCCAATCGATACAGTCTTATTTCGCGTAGAACTCGGTGACGGCCGCGGTCACCTCTGTGATCTGGTCGTCGGTGATACCTGACCACATCGGCAGGCGGAAGAGGCGCTCAGATAAATTGTCGGTCAATGTGAGGTCACCGTGCGTGCGGCCGTATTTGAGGCCCGCAGGGGCCGAGTGGAGCGGTACGTAGTGGAAGACCGAGCCGATGCCGCGCGATTTTAGATGCGCCAAAATTTTTGTGCGCTCATCGAGAGTCGAGGCCAGCAAGTAATACATGTGGCCGTTGTGTTGACACTCGGCCGGCACGATAGGCCGACTTACGCGACCGGCTTTTTCAAGCGCCGCAAAGGCCGCATGGTAGCGATTCCAGCTCGCGACACGCCCTTCGGTAATCATCTGCGCGCCTTCGAGCTGCGCAAATAAAAGAGCCGCCAAAATTTCGCTCGGTAGAAATGAGGAGCCGATATCGACCCACGTGTACTTATCAACTTGGCCCCGGAAGAATTGCGAACGGTTAGTCCCTTTTTCGCGGATGATTTCGGCGCGAAGTTTGAACTTCTCATCGTTAATCAAAAGTGCTCCGCCTTCGCCCGAAACGATGTTTTTCGTTTCGTGAAAACTGACGGCACCGAGATGTCCGATGGTTCCGAGCGCTCGCCCCTTATAATAAGCAAGCAAGCCTTGCGCGGCATCTTCGACAACTAACAAATTTCGGCGGCGAGCGATTTCGAGAATCGTATCCATCTCGGCCGAAACGCCCGCGTAATGAACAACCATGATGGCGCGCGTGCGCTGCGTAATCGCTTCTTCGATTTTTTTCTCATCGAGATTTAAAGTGTCGTGGCGAATATCGATGAAGACAGGCTTTGCTCCGCGAAGTGCGACCGCGTTCGCTGTCGACACAAACGTGAATGACGGCATGATGACTTCGTCGCCGGGCTCGAGATCAGCCAGGAGCATCGACATTTCGAGCGCACCCGTGCACGAATGCGTCAGCAAAGCGCCGTGGGTCTTGAGCGTCTGCTCAAGCCACTGATGACATTTTTTCGTGAAAGGACCGTCGCCGGACAAGTGACGACTCTCGAGGGCTTGTTGCATGTACGCGAGTTCATGGCCTTCTAAGGGCGGGCGATTGAACGGAATCGACGGCTTTGACATGAGGTGTTTAGTCTTATCACTGGCTTGAGCTAAAGAGCAAAGGGGTTTTAGTCTAGAGACGCTATGAGTGAGACACCGAGTTTAGACAGCCAAGCCCTTTTCGACGCGTGTCTTAACGCCTACGGAATCACTGACTTTCAAACGCAGATTGTCAGATATCCCGAAACGTATCGGGACTTCGTTCAAGCGAAGCTGATGCCGCAACGGGAACTCGAGCTTTCGCTCAAAGTCGGCTTTTATTTTGGTCACCGAACGGCGGGCCTCGGGGAGTTCTTGTCGTTCTCGGTCATGCCAAAACTTTTGAAGGAAATCTACCCAGGCGCGAAAGTCTTTGTAGGTCCGAATCGTTTTGCCGAAAGTGTTTTTAAAGACGACCCCTTTGTCGATGGCATCGGCGAGCAGCCCGGCCGCGAGCCGTTTGGATCGCAACGAGAATTCGGACCAGGAACGACAACGCAGCGGCGCCTGTTGCCGATGGGAATTTATTCTTCGCGCCCTTTGGGTCCGACGATGGTTTTAGCCGCTGATAAATTAGAGCGAGCGCGCGACTGGAAGTCGAAGCTCTCACTTCGCGGGCGAAAATTGGTTTTCATTCAGTCGTCAGGCCGAACGAACCCCAAAGTGTTTTCATTTTTGAAATGGAGTCGGTGGCTTCATTCACTTCGAGACGAGTTTTTGTTCGTGCAGATCGGGAATCTTCGTGACCAATTTATTTGGGCTGAAAAAATTCTTTTAAAACAATGGGACATTCGCGAGATGGCCGCGCTCTTGAGTCTCGGCGACGCGTTTGTCGGACCGAACTCTGGCGTCATGCATCTAGCATCGGCAGTCGGAACGCACGCTGTCGTGATGCACAACGAGGCGCTAGCGAGCGAGATGGTTTTTCCGGTCTTAGCCGACAACGAAATGCTTCCCGGGCGGGCGAATCATCATCTCTCGCACTGCTATCCTTGGCATCACCATGTGGTCATTGATCGCCTTTGGGATTTACCTCAGGCCAACTCACCCTTCGCCAAGCGCGCGTCGCTCGAAAGCTTTCGCGCGACCCTCTTAGAGGCCTGCCGGATTGAAAATCCTGCCTGGACGTCGATGAAATCTCATTTTGCTAACGCTCCCATTGGTCTGCTAAGAGGTAAGATATGAATTCATATAAATTGATTTTGTTGGTTGGAAGTTTGCTCTGTTCGACGCTCGCTAACGGCGAAACATGTGGGCAGCTCGCGGGCGTGCGCGGCAGTGAAGTGGCGATTTTGCGCACGCAGCACGGACGCTCGGGGCAAGAGACCGTTCGGTACGCGATGAAGATCGCCGAGAAGTCATCAACTCCCATCGAATGCGACGATGTTGTCCAGGCCGGCAAAGAGTCAAGTGCTCGCGTCATATTAGCGACGGCCAAACTTTCGCTCGGGAGTGATTCGCGCATCGAAATCGCGGCCCACACCGGCGGCGGTCGCGAGGGCGAAGGACAAGTGAGTATTTTGAATCTCACTTACGGCAAACTTCGCGCACTCGTGAATCGCAAAAAAGATGTCAACGGCGATACGGTTGTCACATCGGTACCGAACGAGAAAGCCCTTGCGAAGCCGCCTGTCAAAGCCACGACGAAAGACACGCAAGTGAAGTTTGAAATTAAAACATTTTCGGCCGTGGCGGGGGTTCGAGGTACGGACTTCTACGTGAGCTATGATCCGAATGTCGGTATCACGCAACAGGCGACAATCGAGGGCGCGGTTGAGGTGGCTCAAGCTGGCTCAACCCAGAAAGTTTTAGTCGAAGGCGGCAAGCAGGTGTCTGTCGAAACGACTCCGCAGGCGGTTCTTGCTCTGCAGGAACGAGTGCGCGCCGGAACTGCGAAGGCGACCGAGCTTCCAAAAAAGTTTCCCGTCAACGAAACGGTCAAAACTTTAAATGTTGTGGCGATGGCTGAAGGAATTCGTGAAGAGATGCGCCGAACGTCGGCCGCCGTAAATGACGACGCCGATTTCTCTTCGAAGAAAGCTGTTGAAACGATCGGCGCTCCGAGCACCTGGACTTTAAAGCGCGAGCCCATCCCTGACTCATTAAAGAAGCTCAAAAACGAGTACTAATCCCCGACGAACGTCGGCTCAAGCCCTAGTTAGTTTATTCGCTTCTTGGTTCAATAGAGGAGGAGTCCCTCTTCTCGTTTGCCTTGGAGCCTCTTTCGCATGCGGCAGTTTCAGCGCGTTCTCGCTCAGCTTAAAGATGTCGTGCTTCAGCATAAACCTGGCGAAACGCTGAAAGCGCCAGGACTTCTGCCATTTGTGACAATCGGCGGTCGCAAAGTTTATTACGCGGCGATGGGCCTTGATCATCCGGTCGATTCACCGGCAGTGATTTTACTCCACGGCTTTGGCGGATTTTTCATGGATTGGCCTCGCGTGATGGCGCCCATCTCTCGTCACGCGCGCGTCTATGCTCTTGATTTACCGGGTTGGGGTTTTTCGGAAGTGAATCCCGATTCGAAATCGCTTGAAGACGACGTCACGATCGTGCGCGAATTTATGCGCGAACTGAATCTCGAGAATGTTGTACTGGGCGGCTTGTCTTACGGAGCTGGGGTTGCGTGGGCGGCCGCCGCCATGAATCTTCCACGTCTAAAACGTGTGGTGTTGATGAATCCAATGCCGCCGCACCCGCTTCGCTATTTTACGTCGCCGATTTATCAGGCGATCTTTGCGATGAGTCGTTCACGAACGATCGCCATGATCGGGAATCGCCTGATGCGAAAGTCGCACTATAAATTGATTTGCCGAGAGAATCTTTTGAACGACCGTTTGCTCGACAGTTTTTATCTCGATCTCGCCTATCTCGTGATGAAGCAGCCGAAGATGCCGCAGATGTTACACTCCCACGCGCGCGGAGCCGGCCAAGTGAATTGGGACGAATGGGAGCGACGGTTATCGCAAACCCGTGTTCCGGTTTCAATTCTTCAAGGCCTTCAGGACCGCGTGTTTAGTTTTGAATCGGCGGCGCGTATTTACGAATTGATCCCGAACTCGGAGCTGATCGAAGTCGAGGAGTGCGGGCATGCGATGGTCTTTGATCAGCCGCGCAAGGTGAGCGACTTTTTGATTGCGTCGCTCGACCGTGCCGACGATGCGCAAAACATTCGCGCCGTGGCGAAATAATCAGTCAGAATTCAGTCAGAATAATGAAATGAAATTGGCGCTTGAACGTCGGGGCTCAGGCTTCGGTGAACCGGGCACGTGTACGCTGCAGCTTCAAGGCGCTTCCGATCAGTCACGCTTAAACCTTTGGGCATCTCGACCGTGACGGGTAACTTGGCGATTTGGCGGGGGTTGAGTTGCATCTCTTTCGTTACGCGCGCTGATGCGCCTTTGATCGAGAGCCCGTCTTTCTCGGCCATGATGCCCATCGTTGTCAGAATGCAGCTGGCAAGGGCCGCTCCGACCAGATCCGTCGGCGAGAAGTTTTCTCCGCGACCGTTGTTGTCTTTCGGGG